>NZ_CAJCKG010000001.1:0-181031 GCF_903970945.1 Curtobacterium sp. ME26 | reverse complement strand
GTCGACCGAGTGACCGGACGACGGACGGGAGGCGCGTGGCGGGCCCGCCACGCGCCTCCCGTCCGTCGGTGGGTACGTCGAGACACGTGCCGCTAGTCGGCGAGGATCTGCAGCAGGTCCTTGCGGAGCTGGTCGATCTTCGCCGTCGCGGCCTTCGTCTGCTCGTCGTCCGCGTTCGACCGGTAGACGTGCAGCACGCCCATGGTCTTCCGGAGCGCTTCGACGAACTCGCGCTGCGTGTCGGGCATGCCCGGTGCGGCGTCGAACGCGGCGGTGATCTCCGCCGCCTTCGCCTCGGCCTCGGCCCGGCCGGCGTCGGTGAGCTCGAAGAGCGTCTTGCGGCCGTCACCGGTCGAGACGACGAGGTCCTCGTCGACGAGCTGCTGGAACGTCGGGTAGACCGAGCCGGGGCTCGGCTTCCAGGCGCCGCCGGTGCGCTCGGCGATGGTCTTGATCACGGCGTAGCCGTTCTGCGGCCCCTCGGCGAGGAGGCCGAGGATCGCGAGGCGGACGTCGCCGCGTCGGCGACGCTCGCGGCCGAAGGCGGGACCGCCGCCGAACCCGGGGCCGAAGCCCGGGCCGAAGCCGCGTCCGGGGCCGAAGCCGCCCCGTCCACCGTGGTCGTGGTCACCGCGGTCGCGGCCGGGGAAGCCGTGGCCGTGGTGCTGCCGCGCGCCGCCGAAGCGGGGGCCGCGCGGACCGGAGCCGCGCTGGCCGCGGCGGGGCGTGGTGCTGTCGAGGTCATCGTACGAGGGGTGCATGATGACTCCTTCCTGTCGGTGGTGAAGTGGGCTCGCGATCCGTTCCGTTCGTATCGCGATGTAGTAACGATAGATCGCTACCGATCGGCTTGTCAAGCGGTCGGTCGCACTCGGTCTGCTGTCGGTGGCGGCGGGCAGGATGGGACGGACCATGACGGACGTCCTCGAGCGCTTCTCCCCCGCGACCGCGGAGTGGTTCCGCGGCGCGTTCCCCGCACCGACCGCCGCGCAGGCCGGCGCCTGGGACGCGGTCTCCACCGGGCAGCACGCCCTGGTCATCGCGCCGACCGGGTCGGGCAAGACGCTCGCGTCGTTCCTCTGGTCGATCGACAGGCTCATCAGCGCGACGGACCGTCCGCCCGCCAAGCAGCGCACCCGCGTGCTCTACGTCTCCCCGCTCAAGGCGCTCGGCGTGGACGTCGAGCGCAACCTGCGCAGCCCGCTCGTCGGCATCACGCAGACCGCACGCCGGCTCGGCACCGAGCCGCCCGAGGTGACGGTGGGCGTCCGGAGCGGTGACACGCCCTCTTCCGACCGGCAGCGCCTGCTCCGCCAGCCGCCGGACATCCTCATCACGACGCCCGAGTCGCTGTACCTGATGCTCACGTCGAGCGCGCGCGAGACCCTGGTCAACGTCGACACCGTCATCGTGGACGAGGTCCACGCCGTCGCGTCGTCGAAGCGCGGCGCGCACCTCGCCGTCTCGCTCGAGCGGCTCGACGACCTGCTCGACAAGCCCGTGCAGCGCATCGGCCTGTCCGCGACGGTGCGTCCGGCGGAGGAGGTCGCGCGCTTCCTCGGCGGCCGCGCACCGGTCACGATCATCGCGCCGCCGGCGCAGAAGACGTTCGACCTGCGGGTCGTCGTGCCGGTGGACGACATGACCGAGCTCGGCGCACCGCCCGTCGGGGCCGACGCGACCGAGTCGCCGACGAACGGGTCGATCTGGCCCCACGTCGAGGAACGCGTGGTCGACCTCATCGAGGAGCACCGCTCGACGATCGTGTTCGCGAACTCCCGGCGGCTGGCCGAACGCCTGACCGCCCGGCTCAACGAGATCCACGAGGAACGGGTGCTCGCGGCCGCGGAGACCCCCGTCGCGGTGGCCGCCGGAGGGGCCGCCGTCACGCAGTCCCCGGGGCACGCCTCCGCGCACGCACCGGTCGCCCAGCCGAAGCGCCCGCCGGCGCAGCTGATCGGGCAGTCCGGGCAGACCGAGGGCGGCGGGTCCGACCCCGCCGTGCCGGTCCTCGCCCGGGCGCACCACGGTTCCGTGTCGAAGGACCAGCGCGCGATCATCGAGGACGACCTGAAGTCCGGACGGCTCCGCTGCGTGGTGGCGACGAGCTCGCTCGAGCTCGGCATCGACATGGGCGAGGTCGACCTCGTCGTGCAGGTCGAGGCCCCGCCGTCGGTCGCCAGCGGCCTGCAGCGCGTCGGGCGCGCCGGGCACCAGGTGGGCGAGATCTCCCGCGGGGTGCTCTTCCCGAAGCACCGCGCCGACCTCGTGAACAGCGCGGTGACGGTCGAGCGCATGGTGTCCGGGCAGATCGAGTCGATCTCGGTGCCCGCGAACCCGCTCGACGTCCTCGCGCAGCACACCGTCGCGGCCGGGGCGATCGACACCGTCGACGTCGAGCACTGGTTCGAGCTGGTCCGCCGCAGCGCCCCGTTCAGCTCCCTGCCCCGCTCGGCGTTCGAGGCGACGCTCGACCTGGTGACCGGTCGCTACCCGAGCGACGAGTTCGCCGAGCTCCGCCCGCGCCTGGTGTGGGACCGCGTGCACGGCACCCTGACCGGTCGTCCCGGCGCCCAGCGACTCGCGGTGACGAGCGGTGGCACGATCCCCGACCGCGGCATGTTCGGCGTGTTCATGGTCGGCGAGAAGGCGTCCCGCGTCGGCGAGCTCGACGAGGAGATGGTCTACGAGTCCCGCGTCGGCGACGTCTTCGCCCTCGGCGCCACGAGCTGGCGGATCGAGGAGATCACGCACGACCGCGTGATCGTCAGCCCGGCCTTCGGGCAGCCCGGACGCGTGCCGTTCTGGAAGGGCGACGGCATCGGTCGGCCCGCCGAGCTCGGCCGCGCGACCGGCGCCTTCGTGCGCGAGGTCGACGCCGCGTCCGACGACGACGCCCGGGTCCGCGTGGCCACCGCCGGCCTCGACGACCGCGCCGTCACGAACCTGCTGACCTTCCTCCGCGACCAGCGCGCGGCGACCGGACACGTGCCGAACGACACGACGCTCGTGGTCGAGCGCTTCCGCGACGAACTCGGCGACTGGCGGCTCATCCTGCACTCGCCGTACGGCATGCAGGTGCACGCGCCCTGGGCCCTGGCGGTCGGGGCGCGCCTGCGCGAGCGACACGGCATCGACGGCGACGCCATGGCGGCGGACGACGGCATCGTCGTCCGCATCCCGGAGACCGACGCGGAGCCGCCCGGCGCCGACCTGTTCGTGTTCGAGCGCGACGACCTCGAGGCCCTCGTCACCGACGAGGTCGGGGGCTCGGCGCTGTTCGCCGCACGCTTCCGCGAGTGCGCCGCGCGGGCGCTCCTCCTGCCGCGCCGGAACCCCGGACAGCGCTCCCCGCTCTGGCAGCAGCGCCAGCGGGCGTCGCAGCTGCTCGAGGTCGCCCGGAAGTACCCGACGTTCCCGATCGTGCTCGAGACCGTGCGCGAGGTGCTCAAGGACGTCTACGACGTGCCGGCGCTCCTCGACATCTCGGACCAGATCGCCGAGCGGCGCATCCGCCTGGTCGAGCGCGAGACCGAGCAGCCGTCGCCGTTCGCGCGGTCGATCCTGTTCGGGTACGTCGCCGCGTTCATGTACGAGGGCGACTCGCCCCTCGCCGAGCGGCGGGCCGCCGCCCTGTCGCTCGACTCGACCCTGCTCGGGGAGCTCCTCGGCCGGGCGGAGCTCCGCGAGCTGCTCGACCCCGCCGTGATCGCCTCCGTCGAGCGCGACCTCCAGCGGCTCTCGCCGGACCGACGGGCGCGCGATGCCGAGGGCGTCGTCGACGTCCTGCGGCTCGTCGGGGCCCTCGAGCTGTCCGAGGTCGTCGAGCGGAGCTGGCTGGCCCCGTCCGTGGCGGGGGACGCTGCGGGTGGCGCCGATGCTGCCGGTGCCGACGCTGCGGCGGACGCAGATGTCGCGGACGGCGCGACCGCCGCCAGCACGCTGCGCAGCGCGCTCGAGACGCTGGAGCGCGACCGGCGCGTGCTGTCGTTCTCGCAGGGCGGCACCACCCGGTGGGCCGTGATCGAGGACGCCTCCCGCCTCCGTGACGCCCTGGGCGTCCCCCTGCCGATCGGCGTCCCCACCGCCTTCGTCGAACCCGTCGCCGATCCGCTCGGTGACCTGGTCGGCCGGTACGCGCGATCGCACGGCCCGTTCTCCGCGCAGGAGGCCGCCACGCGCCTCGGCCTCGGTGTCGCCGTCGTGCAGGACACCCTGCGGCGCCTCGTCGCCGACCGCCGTGTCGTCGAGGGCGAGTTCCGCCCGGACCGCCAGGGCGCCGAGTGGTGCGACGCCGAGGTCCTGCGCCGCATCCGCACGAAGTCGCTCGCGGCGCTCCGGCACGAGGTCGAACCGGTCGCCCCCGACGCCCTCGCCCGGTTCCTGACGGCGTGGCAGCACGTCCAGGCGCCGGGCACCCGCGGGGGTCTGCGCGGCGTCGACGGCGTGCTGCAGGTCATCGACCAGCTCGCCGGGGTCGCCCTGCCCGCGAGTGCGTGGGAGACCCTCGTGCTGCCGTCGCGCGTGACCGACTACTCCACGAGCATGCTCGACGAGCTGACGGCGACGGGCGAGGTCCTGTGGTCCGGCGGCGGCACGCTGCCGGGCAACGACGGCTGGGTGCGGCTGCACCTCGCCGAGTCCGCGGCGACCACGCTGGCCGAGCCGGCGGGCGACGAGACCACCGAGCTCCAGCGTGACGTCCTCGGCGCCCTGGCCGGCGGCGGCGCGTACTTCTTCCGACAGCTCGGCCAGGCCGTCGGGAGCACCGACGACCAGGCGCTGACGACCGCCCTCTGGGACCTCGTCTGGGACGGGCAGATCACGAACGACACCTTCGCGCCGCTGCGGGCGATGCTCGGCGGCAGGGCGAAGAGCACGAGCGCGCCGCGGGCGCGGGCCTACCGCGGTCGTCGACGCCCGACGCTGCCGTCCCAGTCGGGACCGCCCTCGGTCGGTGGACGCTGGTCGATCCTGCCCCTGGCGGAGTCCGACTCGACCCTGCGTGCGGCCGCCACCGCGGAACAGCTGCTCGAGCGCTACGGGGTCGTCACCCGCGGCGCCGTGCAGGTCGAGGGCGTCCGCGGCGGGTTCGCCGGCGTGTACCGCGTCCTCAGCCGCTTCGAGGAGTCCGGACGAGCCCGTCGCGGGTACTTCGTCGAGGGACTCGGCGCGGCGCAGTTCGCGACCGGCCCGACCATCGACCGCCTCCGCACCTACGCCCGCGACCTCGAGGACGACGAACGCGCCGACCCGGACCGCGAGCGCCAGGCACTGACCCTCGCGGCGACCGACCCGGCGAACCCCTACGGTGCCGCGCTGCCGTGGCCGTCCGAGGACGCCCCGGCCGATCCGGACGCCGGACCCGGCACGGACCCGGCACCGGCGGCGACCACGACGACCGGCCGCGGCCACCGTCCGGGGCGGAAGGCCGGTGCACTCGTCACGACGGTGGACGGGCGACTCGCGGTCTACGTCGAGCGCGGGGGCAAGTCGGTGCTGACCTTCACCGACGACCCGGCGGACCTGGCGGTCGCGGCGCGGTCGATCGCCGGTGTCGTGCGCAGCGGGCTCCGGAAGCTCGCGGTCGAGCGGGTGGACGGTGACTTCGTGCTCGAGTCGCAACTCGGGTCGGCACTGCGGGAGGCGGGGTTCACCGCGACCCCGCAGGGACTGCGGCTGCGTGTCTGAGGCGACCAGGGCCTCCCGACCGGACGAGCGGGACGCACGACGACGGACGGAGGTGCGCCGTGCCCGAGGGTGACACCGTCTTCCGCGCCGCCCGACGTCTGCACGAGGCGCTGGCCGGCAAGGTCCTGACCCGGTCGGACTTCCGCGTCCCCGCGTTCGCGACGCTCGACCTGGTCGGCCGCACCGTCGACGAGGTCGTGCCGCGCGGGAAGCACCTGCTGCACCGCATCGGCGACCTCACGGTGCACTCGCACCTCAAGATGGAGGGCCGGTGGGACGTCTACGCCCCCGGGGAGCGGTGGCGACGGCCGACCCACCAGGCCCGCGTGGTGCTCGACGCGGCAGACGTCTCGACCGTCGGGTTCACGCTCGGGGTGCTCGAGGTCGTCCCCCGCGACCAGGAGTCCGAGGTCGTCGGACACCTCGGGCCGGACCTGCTCGGCCCCGACTGGGACGCCGACGTGGCACTCGCCAACCTGACCGCCGACCCCGAGCGGCCGATCGGGCTCGCCCTGCTCGACCAGCGCGTGCTCGCGGGCCTCGGCAACGTCTACCGGAACGAGCTCTGCTTCCTCCGCGGCGTCCTGCCGACGCGACCGGTCGGCCAGGTGCAGGACCCGGCGCGGGTGATCGCGCTCGCCAGTCGGCTCATCACGACGAACCGCGACCGGAGCCACCGCGTGACCACGGGCGTGGACCGCCCGGGGCGGCGGTTCTGGGTCTACGGCCGGGCGGGCAAGCCGTGCCTCCGCTGCGGCACGCCGGTGCGGCGCGGTGAGCTCGGCGACTCCGAGCTCACCCTGCGGGACACCTACTGGTGCCCGCGCTGCCAGAGCTGACGGACCGGCAACGAGCGCTCAGCGGGTCAGCGGCTCAGCGACTCAGCGGCTGCGGTGCCTCAGCGGTCGGCGGCCTCGACGGCGCAGCTCTCGGCGCGCTTCGCGGCGTCGGAGTCGGCGCTGAACGAGCTCGGCGCCGGCGATGCCGACTGCGACTCGTCCGCGGTGGCCTCCTTCGCCGTCTGGTTCACCGCGTAGATCGTGCCGTCGAAGTCCTCGGCGGTCGGGTCCGACGTGGTGGCCCAGATCGTGAGCTCGTCGTCGTTCGCGTCCTTGCTGTCCGACGGGACGATGGACGCCGCCAGGTACCAGCCGCCGTCACCCTCGGCCACGCTCGCGATGTCGGTGGTGTCGTGCGGGCCCACCGCGGTACCGATGGCGTCGACGGCGTTGCTCGAGGCGACCGCGCAGTCGGCGGACTGCGACTTCTCCTGGTCGCCGGGGACCTTGCCCACCGGGTCGATGTTCTGCGCGCCCCCGGGGTCGCACGCCGTCAGGAGCAGGGCGAGGGTGGCAGCGCCGAGCAGCGCGGTGGCGGTCTTGGCTCGCGTGGTCATGCCGTGCACGGTAGGCGGCGGTGCCCGAGGAACATCCCAGAGCGTCCGGGAAGCGAATCGACACACATCCTCACGCCAGGTCGACGAGTCGTCGGTCCCGGATGAGGACTCGTCGGGAGCAGCGCTCCGCCACTCGCGAGCTGTGCGTCGCGATGACGAACCGCATGCCGGTCGACTGCAGGTCGTCGAAGAGCTGCAGGACGTCCAGCTCGGTCTCCTCGTCGAGGGCACCCGTCGGTTCGTCCGCCAGCACCACTGCCGGTCGACCCACCACGGCGCGGGCGATGGCAACGCGTTGCGCTTCGCCACCCGAGAGCCGTGCTGCCCGCCGGGAGGCGAGGTGACCGGCACCGACGAGCCCGAGTGCACGTCGTGCGAGGGCGGCAGACCCGGACCGCTGCGGACACCCGAGCTGGACGTTCGCGAGCGCCGTCCGGTCGGACAGGAGGTCGTACGACTGAGTGACCACACCGATGTGGTCCCGGCGGTAGCGCGCCAGGTCGCCCCGACGTCTCGGCAGGCGGCTACCGACGAACGTGTGCACGCCGCTGTACTCGAGGTCCAGTCCGCTCAGGATGCGCAGGAGCGTGCTCTTGCCCGAACCACTCCTGCCGAGCACCGCCACGGAGCGGTCGTCATCGGCCAGCGTGAACCGGAGGTCCTCGAAGATCGACCGCACCCGTCCGTTCGGCTCGCGGACGGACTTCGAGATCGAATCGAGCGAGATCACCCGGAGACTCCTGATCGTGGGGAGGTCGCTCGCGCGACGGCGCGGATCTGGGCGCCGACGTCGATGGCCACCCACACGGCGCCGAAGGCGAGGACGGTGAGGAAGGGCACGCCGTGACGGTTTGGCAGTGCCGAGCAGACGAGTGCGAAGCCGGCGAGCCCGACGACGTGTTCCGCGAGCCAGAGCGGTGCCCACATGCGTGCCAGTGCGGCGGTGTCGCGACCGGTGACCCAGTACGCGGACCAGACCGGCAGACGGCGAGCAGCGACGAGTCGGCCGAGGAACGCCGACGCCGTCCCTCCGGCGAGGACGATCAGGACGAGGACTGCGCCGAGGAGCTGCAGGTTGTCCTGCACGAGCTGACGGACCGACGCGAGCTGCACGACGTACGTCGGGACACCGGTCAGCGAGTACTCGGTGAACCCGGTCGCAGCACCGATGGCACCGAGCATCGCGAGGACGTCGTCGACGGTCAGGTCACGGTCCACCGCCAGATCGCCGTTGAGCACCTGGAAGCCCAGCAGACCTGCGAACTCCAGGTCCGATCGCGCCAGGCCTGCGAGACGGGCCGGGTAGGGCAGCAGCACGGCGTCGTCCACGTGGTGCTCGAGGTCGCCCCGGAAGTACATGTCGGCGTCGGGACGGAGGAAACCGGTGACCACGAGACGGAGTTCGCGGAAGAGCAGGGTCGCCGAGAGCTCGTCTCCGATCGAGTACCTTCCCGCGTAGTCCGCGCCGAGGACGACGGGCACGGACCGTCCGTAGTCGACGGCGTCCCACGACGGTTCCGTGCCCTCGGCCACCTCGAGACCGGCGAAGTCCCATGCCTGCTCGTCGAGTTGCACGGACTTGACGTCCCGCACGGTCCTGCCGCGTTCGTCGTGGTACTCCCCGCGCAGCGTGTACTCCGTGCCGTAGCCGACGTCGAACCGATCGTCCGCCGGAGGGTCCGTCAGGACGAGCGGTTGGTCGTACGCCGAGATGCGCTCGATGCCCTGTTGCTCGTCGAGGGCATCGACGAAGGCAGCGAGCCGGTCGACGTCGGCCTCGGAAGCACGGAACCGCTCGAAGCCGTCGGGGTCCCCGGTGAAGCGGTCGATGATCGTGTAGAGGTCGACGTCCGCGCGATCGGACAGACGGCGGTCGACCGCGAGGGCGGTGGACTGCACGAAGGTGCCGAAGCCGTACAGCGAGAGCGACACGAGCACCAGCACCACCACCTTCGCGAGCACCAACGGGCCGGTCCGCCGGACGTCCCGCATCAGTTCCACCGGCGGCGTCCCGTCAACAGCAGAGCGCTCACGGCCATCAGGAAGCCGCACCCGAGCGCGCCGAGGCACGGCGCGACGTCCGGGCGGACGAAGAGCGAGCCCGCGACGGCGCTGCTCGTGACCGAGGCCGCGGCCGTACACACGACCAGGACCGTCACCGAGCGCAGGAGCACGCCGACCACGAGCGAGGACGGAGCGGCACCGACGAGGTTCCGGACCCGCAGGACCCGCTGTTCCGCGGCCGCTGCAGCCACGGCCGCTGCGATCAGGACGACGACGGCGGCACCCCACCCTGCTGCCGTCAGGACCGGCGTGACGACGTCGACGTTCGTCCGACGCTCGGCACCCGACCCGACGATCTCGACCGAGTGGTCCGGGAACACCGACCGGAACCGCTGCGCGACCTGCGGACCGTCCACCCGCAGGCGCTCCGGGGTGTCGGCGAACAGCGTCGGCCGGACGATGACCGCCTGCTCCTCGAGCAGGCTCGCTGCTCGGACGCCGAGACGACCGACCACCGTGGATCGCTGTCCCGCCACGTCGATGGTCGTCTCCCCCCGAGCCCGACCGGCGCCCACCAGTGCTTCACCGGGGGTGCCGGTCAGGGCTCGCCCGGCATGCAGCGGCACGTCGGTCCAGCCACCGGAGACGAACGCGACGACGCGGGTGTCGGGATCGATCTCCTTGAAGACCCGCGTCCCCGTCGCGAACCGGTCGGCGTGCGCGAGGATGTCCTGCAGTCGTGCGTCGACGAGGATGCTCTCCGACGTCGCGAGGTCGGCTCCCTCGGCGACCAGCACGTCCTTGCGTGCCGAGAACACCGAGAGCAGGGCGACGAGCACCATCGCGATGCTGACGAGCGCTGCCACCAGGCAGGCCTGACTCCTGCTCACCGGCCGTAGTAGGTCCGCGCCTGACCGTTGCCGTTGCTCGGGGCGTTCGGGTTGAACGCCTTCCAGGGCGAGACCGCCTCGGTCCCGCCGGTGCCGTACTTCCGCCCGGACGTCGCGATCACACCGCTCGCCGGCCAGTAGTGTTCGAGCTGCGCCGTGGTGTAGTGGCGTACACCCGCCCAGGTCGTCCAGCCGTGCGCGCGCTTGTGCGACGTCCCGCCGATCGTGGTCGACTCGGCCGTCCCCCGGTGGTTCGGGCCCGCGCGCAGGTCCTCCCCGCCCAGCGATCGGCCCTCACCGGTGGTGCCGTCACGCTCGCTCCAGCCGCCGAGGATCCCCCGCTCTGCCGCGTCCGCCGGCGCGACCCCGATGACGACTCCCGCGACGATGCCGATGCCGCCGATGGCGGCGGAGATCTTCCGTGCAGTGTGCTTCCTCATGACCCCTCCAGTCCTGCCGGTGAAATGTGGAAGATCACCGGCAGGACCACTCTCGCAGAGGTGGGACGGGGTGTCTACCCCCGGGTCATGATCCAGGCCAGCAGGTACGACCGGGTGTTCGCCGAGTCGATCACCGCGTCCGGCAGCCGCTCCGCCGCCGTCAGCGCCGCCGCCGCCTCGGCCTTCCCGCCGAGCGCCCGGTACATGAGCAGGTAGTCCCCGAACTGCACGTCGTAGCGACCGTCCGGCACGGCCTCGTCGAGCACCCGCTGGATCTGCCGCTCCCCGCCGGCGCCGACGTACTCGCCGGCCATCGCGGGCATCGGGATCAGCTCGATGCCCGCCGGGGCCGCCGCCGCCGCGCTGAACCAGGTGGCGTGGTCGCGCTTGCCACCCCAGGTCAGCGAGACCACGCGGTGCGTGAACCCGGGGAACGCCGACAGGTCCGGGTCGAGCACGTCGCGCTGCGCGGAGGCCGCCTCGTTCGACAGCAGCCAGGTGCCGGTCGACTCGAGCGACGACGAGCCGGACACCGCACCCCAGCGGGCGACACCGTTCCAGGCCGAGACCGCCTCGGAGGACGACTCCTGGTTGTTGCCGTCGGCGAAGGGCGAGTACCCGGACGCCCACGAGTGCTGCGCGTACGGGTCGTAGACGCGGAGCGCCGGGAACGACTCGGTCGCGGTGGGCGAGGCGATGTCCGCGGCCACGAGGTCGGCGACGGTCCGCCACCGGGACACGAGCCCCTCGTCGCCGTCCGCCACCATCGCGGCCGCCGACAGCAGGTACCCGTAGTGGAAGTGGTGGTCGTTGAACTCGTCGGAGCCGAACGACGCCTGCTGCCCGACGAGACCGTGGACGGTCGGGTCGGCGAGGAAGCACCGCGCGGTGCGGTCCCCGCAGCCGGACGGGTCGAACCACTGGTCGAGCTCGCCGACGATCGAGGTCCGGAGTGCCGAGGCCTGGTCGTCGAGGCCGAGGGACACCGCCAGGCGGTACAGGGTCGCGACGCGGTACAGGTCCTTGCCGCCGCCGTAGGTGTCCGCGGCGTACGACGACGCATCGACCTCCGCGGCGTCCTCCCGGACCTGTGCCGCCAGGGTCTCGCGTTCGCCGGACGACAGCCCGGACAGGTCCAGCCGGTCCGAGGGCGTCACGGTGTCGACGGCGAAGCGGAGTGCCGTCCCCGTGCACACCGGCGCCGGGCCCATGAGCGTCGCGACCCGGAGTCCGGTGCACCGGAGGCCCGTCGTGCCCTGCCCCGGCTGCGGGACGAGCACGCCGGCGCCGCCGTCGAAGTCGTACGACAGCGTCGTGCGCTGCGACCCACCCGACGCGCGGCGTTCGAGGTTGGACCCGCCGAGCGGCCGGGCGGCGTCACGGAGCGTGGCGACCTGCGCAGCCGACGCGCCGTCGGGCGTCGGCAGCAGCACCACCGAGCCGCCCCGCCGCAGTGTGACGCCGGTGGTGTCGAGCGACCCGTCGCGGACGACGACCTGCCAGGTCCGGCCGCCGCCGGACAGCGTCGCCGTGGCGTCGCCCGTCGGGGTCATCGGCGAGGTGGCCGTGATCGTCTCGCCGCGGGCGGCCGTGTAGGTGACGAGGGGCGAGCCCTCGGCGACCACCGAGTGTCCGAGGACCGTGTCGCCGTCGCGGTGCTCGACGGTCACCGAGACCGCGTCGTACGCCGACACGAGCGTGCTCGTCGCACCGAGGTCGAACCCGACCTGCGGCACCGCGCCGGCGGCGATCGTCTTCTCGGTGGCCGTGACGTCCGGCAGCCCCGCGGCGAAGCCGCCGCCGGTGACCTGCCACGAGATCGGCGTGGGGAACACCGGCTGCGGGGCGTCGCCGAAGACGAGTCCCGAGAACCAGCGGTTGGTGGGCGGGGTCAGCCCGTCCGCCAGGCGCATCGCGCCGACCGTCGACGTCGCGACGTCGCCCAGGGCGGCGACCGCGCGCGCCTGGGCGACCCCGTCGGTCGCGGCGGCCGCGTCGGAGGCGGCGGCCGACGAGGTCGGGTGATCCGCGCCTCCCGGCCCGGTGCACGCACTGGCGAGCAGGGCGACGGCGGTCAGCACGGGGACGAGCAGGAGCGGACGGGAGGCGCGGCGAGCGCCCGCAGGGCGGCCTGCGGTCCGGTGGGGGCGACGCACCGGCTACAGCCCGATCTGCCGGGAGAAGTCGCGGACCATGTCCGAGACGCCGGCGAGCGCACCGTCGTCACGCAGGTGCAGCGTGGCGTCGACGGGGGTGCCGGGGCTCGTGATGCCGGAGGACGGCGAGGCGGACAGCTCGGGGCTCTGCACGTCGACGGTGGTCTTCGCCCGGCCGTCGTCGCTCGTCTCGACGCTGACGCTCTGCACCGTGCCGCGGACGGTGCGGTCGTCGGGCAGGCGCAGGTCGACCTGGGCACCGTTGCGGATGCGGCCGTAGTCGCGCGCGGTGACGGTGAAGGTCGAGGTGACGAAGAGGCTGTCCTCCTTGTGGATGGTGCCCAGCTCCGAGCCGGCCTGCACGTAGCCGCCGGTCTTCACGTCGACCTTCGCGACCGTGCCGGAGACCTCGGCCTTGAAGGTGATGAGGCCGTCCTCGCCGATGTCGTAGGCGCTCGTCTGCGTGTCCGCGCCGACGACGCCCTTCCGGATGTCCTGCGCGAGCTGCAGGCTCTGCACCTGCAGGAGCTTCGCGCCCTTCGTGACCGAGTCGCCCTCCTCGACGTACTCCTCGGTGACCGTTCCGCCGTAGTCGGTGCCCACGGCGTACTCCTGGGCGGCGATCGCGGCGGAGGTGCTCGCGACGGCGCTCTGGCGCTGGTTGAAGACGAGCGTGCAGGCGGCGACGATCACGAGCACGACCACGAGGCCGCCGAACAGTCGGAGTCGGTTGGTCCAGGTCATGCGCGGTGTCCGTCCTGCATCGCGACGCCGGCGATCGCGGCGCGCTGGGGTTCGAGGGTGTCGGGCCGGACGACGGTCGTCCGGACGGGGCTGGCCGGGGCCTGCGCCAGCGGGGTCGCCGGGCGGACCGCCTCGCCGGGGGTCTGCGCGCGGTCGGCGACGCGGTTCCGGGCCTGCTCGCGGAACGCCGCGACGATGAAGGCGGCGAAGACGAGCGTGTTCGTGATGTTCCAGGCGGTGGCGAGCGTCAGCTGCCCGTTGCCGAGGTCACGCCAGACGGCGACCACGCTCGTCAGCGTGAGGAAGACGAAGACGAGGACCTGCGGCACGATGAAGTTGAAGGGCGACGGGGTCCTGCCACGGCCGGCGCCGGTCACGTGCCACGCCTGCTCCTTGCCGCACAGCACGTTCCAGAGCGCGCTCGCGTAGATCGGGAACGACACCGCGGCGAGCAGGAGCGTCTCGTACCGGAAGGACCCGAGGGCGTAGAACGCGAGCAGGACCTGCGTGAAGTAGAAGCCGAGGTAGAACAGGACCCACTCGCCGGCGCCGATCGACAGGTTCATCGGGCGGAGGTCGAAGTAGATCTCGAGCGGCGGCACGAGGAGCAGCAGCCCGGGGACGATGCCCGTCAGGTAGAAGCTCGCGGTGACGAGGTACTGCAGGCGCTGGTCCATCGTCAGCCGGTGCTTCGGGTTGAACGGGAAGTGCGTGAGCAGGATCTCGAAGCCACCGGTCGCCCAGCGCAACTGCTGCTTGGTGAAGCCCTCGATCGTCTCCGGCGCGTCGCCGACGGCCAGGGTCATCGGGATGAAGACCGACTTCCAGCCGCGCTCGTGGAGCATCAGGCTGGTCCAGACGTCCTCGGACTTCGAGTCGGTGTGCATCCCGCCGATGTCGTCGATCGCACTGCGGCGGAAGATGACGTTCGTGCCGACGCAGAACGCGGCGTTGAAGCGGTTCCGGCCGGGCTGGATGAACTTGTAGAACACCGTCTGCATGTAGCCGGCGCCGCGGGAGACGAGGTTGTGCAGGTTGCCGTAGGTCTGCGGCGTCTGCACGAACGCGATCGAGTCGTCGGCGAAGAACGGGACGGTCTCGAACAGGAAGTCCGGTGCCGGCACGAAGTCGGCGTCGAACACCGCGTAGTAGTCGCCCTTCGCCAGCGTCAGGGCGTGGTTGATGTTGCCGGCCTTGGCCCCGTGCGAGGACAGGCGGCGGACGTACCGGGCGCCGAGCTCGGCGGCGAGCGCCTGCACCTCGTCGCTCCGGCCGTCGTCGAGCACCCACGTGCGGTGCTCGCCGCGCATCGCCACGGCGGCCTGCACGGTCGCGGCGATCTTCGACAGCTCCTCGCCGTACACCGTGATGAAGACGTCGACCTCGACCTGCTGCCCGCGGACGTGCATCGGCCAGCGGTGCGGCTGGT
Organism: Curtobacterium sp. ME26; assembly: GCF_903970945.1. NCBI lineage: Bacteria > Bacillati > Actinomycetota > Actinomycetes > Micrococcales > Microbacteriaceae > Curtobacterium > Curtobacterium sp. ME26. Next base: position 166,281 of record NZ_CAJCKG010000001.1, on the reverse strand, counting down.
CGGCGAGCCCGTCGTGGCTGATCGCGTCGCGGTCGAACAGGGTGTCCTGCGTCTGGTGGAAGGCGAAGTCGCGGGGGTCGGCACCACCGGACAGGATCGTCCACATCGACAGCAGGGCCTGGCCGACGAGCACGCTCTCCGCCACGATCACGAGCCCGTAGGGCAGGAAGTCGCCGCGGTTCGCGGGGTCGAGCAGGAACACGGCGTACGCCATCACGCCGAGCGTGGCGACGAGCACGATGAGCACCATGACGGGGCTGTGCGCGCGGCTCTCGGAGCGCGGGCGCACGTTCGGCACCTGCACGGAGGCGCGGCGACGACGTGCTCGGTCGCGGTCGCGGGTGACGAGCTGCTGCGGGAGCGCCGTGCCGACGTCGCTGCCGGGCAGCAGGGCCGGGACGTCGGGTGACTGCGGCGGGACGCTGCGGCGGGCCGGCACCGGGGTCGGCGGCGCAACGGTGGCGGCGTGCTGGTCGGCGGCGTGCGTGCTGACGGCGTGCTTGCTGACGTCGTGCTTGCTGACGTCGTGCTTGCTGGCGTCCGCGCGCGAGCGACGGACGTCCGTGGGTGCGGACATGCGGGTCTCCAGTCGGGTCGGGAGAGACTCGCGGGCCGCGGGCAGGGACGCCGGTGGAACGCGAGACGGGCGTCGGCGGCTGTGGCGACATGGGTCGGACCCCGGAGGGTCGCATCCGGCGGGGCTTCGGGGCCCACGCCGGGGTCCGCGACCGAGGGTGCGGTCGCGGTGTTCGGTGTGTCGGAGCGGTCGTGCGTCGACGGCCCGTCGCCGTCGGTCGTCCCGAACACTACGAGCCGACCGACCGGCTCCGCGCCTGCCCCCGGAGAAGTCGGCACGGTCCCGCCGCTTCTTGCGGGATCCCGCAAGACGCAACGTCGGCGGCGCCTCGCAGCGGGATGGCGCTGCGAGGAACCGCCGACGTTGCGTTCTGCGGAGGGGGACGGGGTCAGACGGCGGCCGGGCGCTCGGCCAGCGGGCGACGGCGGAGCTCGGGGCGGAGGAGCGCCGGCGGCTCGTACTGCTGGTCGAGGCGGGAGACGTCGGCCCCGGGCGGGACGATCGCGTCGATCCGGTCGAGGACCTCGTCCGTCAGCGTGACGTCGGCGGCGGCGAGCAGGTCCTCGAGCTGGTCCATCGACCGCGGCCCGATGAGCGCGCTCGTCACGCCGGGGTGCGCGATCGCGAAGGACAGCGCGAGGTGCGTCATCGGGATGCCCGTGTCCGCGGACAGCGCGGCGACCTGCTCGACGGCCTCGATCCGCCGCTCGTCGCGGTTGTGCCGGAACATGCCGACCCGGGCCAGGTCGCTCTCCTGCCCGCGCCGGAAGCGCCCGGTCAGCATGCCGCCGGCGAGCGGGCTCCACACGAGGGTGCCCATGCCGTACCGCTGCGCGACCGGCAGGACCTCGCGCTCGATGCCGCGGTTGAGGATCGAGTAGGTCGGCTGTTCGGACCGGAAGCGCTCGAGTCCCCGACGCTCCGAGGTCCACTGCGCCTCGACCTGCATCGAGGCCGGGAAGTCCGACGAGCCGATCGCCCGCACCTTGCCGCTCCGGACCAGGTCCGTGAGCGCCGAGAGCGTCTCCTCGAGGTCGACCGTGTCGTCCGGCCGGTGTGCCTGGTAGAGGTCGATGTGGTCGGTCTGCAGCCGGCGGAGCGACTCCTCGACCGCGGTGGTGATCCACCGCCGGGAGTTCCCGCGCCGGTTCGGGTCGGTGCCCATCGGGCCGTTGAACTTCGTGGCGAGGACGACCTGGTCGCGGCGGCCCTTGATCGCCTTGCCGACCAGGACCTCGGAGCCGCCCTGCGAGTAGCGGTCGGCGGTGTCGATGAGGTTGATGCCGGCGTCGAGCGCGCGGTGGACGATGCGGACGGAGTCCTGCTCGTCGCCGTTGCCGATGCTCCCGTCGGTGCCGAGCATCATGGCGCCGAGCGCGAGGGGACTGACCTGGATGCCGGTCCGGCCGAGGGTGCGGTACTGCATGTGGTGCCTCCTGTCGGTGGCGTCCCGGGGCCCGTCGCGGTATCGTGGTCCGAAGCGGAACGCTCTTCCGGAAGGATACGGAACGGCTTTCCGTTTCCGCAACCCCCGATCGGAGGACCCGTGCGCGCCGACGCCCGCCGCAACCTGGACGCCCTGGTCGACGCCGCCCGCGAGGTCTTCGCCGACCAGGGGGTGGACGCCCCGGCGAAGGTCGTCGCCGATCGTGCCGGCGTCGGCGTCGGCACGCTGTACCGGCACTTCCCCCAGCGCTCGGACCTCGTCGTCGCGGTCTTCCGCCAGGCCGTCGAGGAGTGCGCGGACGCCGCCGACGAGCTCCGTGCCGCCCACGCGCCGGACGAGGCGCTCGCGCTCTGGCTCCGGCGCTTCACCGGGTTCGTCGCCACGAAGCGCGGGCTCGCCGCCGCGCTGCAGTCCGGCGACCCGGCCTTCGAGGGGCTGCACCCGTGGTTCATCGACCGACTCGGGGGCGCGCTCACCGAGCTGCTCGACGCCGCGTCGGCGGCGGGGAGCATCCGGAACGACCTCGATGCGGGGCAGCTGCTGCGTGCCGTCGCCGACCTCTGCCACGGGGCGCCGACGACCGAGCAGAGCCAGCACCTGGTCGGCCTGCTCGTCGACGGGCTCCGCTGGCGCGCGACCGCCTGATCCGCCTCAGGCCGGCGGGTGGAGCCGCTCGCGGGCGGTGGTGCGGACTGCGTCGGTGACCCGCTCGAGCAGGGGCGACGCCAGGTTCCACCGCTGCCACCACAGCGCCACGTCCGCACGACGGCCCGGCGTGAGCTCGACGAGCTCCCCGCTGCGCAGGCCCGCGAGGCACTGGGCCTCGGGCAGCATCCCCCAGCCGAAGCCGAGCGACACCGCGCGGGCGAAGTCGGCCGAGGTCGGGACGAAGTGCCGCGGACCGCGAGGAGCGTGGCCGAGCACCCGGCGGAGGTACCCCTGCTGCAGGTCGTCGTCGCGGTCGTAGTCGACGAGCGGGACCCGGTCGAGCCGGTCGGTCATCCGACGCTCGGTGTCGGCGCCGGCGAGGTAGCGGTCCACGAACGCCGGTGATGCGACGGCCCGGTACCGGTCGACGCCGAGCGGGACCGAGGAGCACCCCTGCACCGGGTCCGCCTCCGCCGTGACCGCGGCCATCACGGTGCCCGCCCGGAGGAGCTCCGCCGTGCGGTCCTGGTCCTCCCGGTGCAGGTCGAACACGACCTCGGTGTCGGCCCGCACGAGGGCGAGGGCGTCGAGGAACCACGTGCCGAGCGAGTCGGCGTTGACCGCGAGCGGGATCGACGGCACCGCCGGGCCGTCCGCGCCCCCGAAGGCTCCGAGCGCCCGGGCGGTCTCGTCGTCGAGCAGACGTGCCTGCCGTGCGTGCCGCAGGACGACCTCGCCGTCGGCGGTCGGCGCCACCGGGGTGGTGCGCTGGAGGAGGACCCGTCCGAGCTGCTGCTCCATCGCCTTGATGCGCTGCGAGACCGCCGAGGGGGTGATCGCGAGCGCCCGCGCCGCGGCGTCGAGGGTCCCGTGGTCAACCGCGGCCAGCAGGGTCTCGAGGTGGTCGCGCTGCAGACGGAGCATGCAGCGCAGCTTACGACGCTGCAGCGACGTGAGCTGGACTGCAGGTCGGGCCGTGCCTAGCGTCGAGTCCGTGACCGCACTGCTCCCCCTGCTCGCCGGACTCGGCACCGGCCTCGCCCTGATCGTCGCGATCGGCGTGCAGAACACGTACCTGCTCCGGCTGGCCGTGAGCGCGTCCGTCCGGGTCGTCACCGCCGCGGTCGTCGTGTGCGCGGTGTCGGACGCGGTCCTCATCGTCGCCGGGGTGCTCGGCGTCGGGGTCGTGGTCGAACGGTTCCCGGCGGCGCTCGTGGTGGTCCGGTTCGTCGGGGCGGCGTTCCTCGTGGTCTACGGCGTGCTCGCGGCCCGGCGGGCGCTGCGGCCGTCGGGCGACGTCATGCGGGTCGAGGAGGACGCCACGGACGACGGTGTGGTGGTGCCGGCCGGCGCCGCGTCGGCGGTGGGCGCACCCGGGCACGCGACCGACGGACCGGAGCCGGCGGGGCGGACGCGCGCCGTGCCTCCCGTCCGGTCGGCCGTACCGGTGCCGTCGCTGCGGACGGCCGTCCTGACCATGCTCGTGTTCACGTGGGCGAACCCGCACGTGTACCTCGACACCCTCGTGTTCCTCGGGTCGGTGGCGAACCAGCAGGGCCCCGAGGACCGCTGGTGGTGGACCGTCGGCGCGGTCGCGGCGAGCTGCGTGTGGTTCGGCGCGCTCGGGTACGGCGGCCGGCTGCTCCGACCGCTGTTCGCGCGGCCGACGACCTGGCGGGTCTTCGACGGCCTGGTCGCCGTCGTGATGCTCGGCTTCGGCGTCGCGCTCGCCGTCGGCGCGTAGCCGACGAACCACGGAACCGACGTGGAACCAGCCCCGGGAGCTGGTTCGACGTCGGTTCCGTGGTTCGGAGCAGCGAGCGGCCGCTACTGCAGGCCCTTGCCCACCCGGCTGTGCCGACGGCTGTAGCCGAAGTAGATCGCGAAGCCGATCGCCAGCCAGACGATGAACCGCAGCCAGGTCTCGACCTCGAGGTTGAGCATGAGCCAGAAGCAGAGCACGGCCGACAGGATCGGCAGCACCGGCACCCACGGCACCCGGAAGGCACGCGGAGCGTCGGGGCGGGTCCTCCGGAGGACGACGATGCCGATCGACACGAGCACGAACGCCGACAGCGTGCCGATGTTGATCATGCCCTCGAGCTTGTCGACCGCGGTGAACCCGGCGATGAACGCGACGACGACGCCCGCGACGACCTGCACCCGGACCGGGGTCTGCGTCTTCGGGTTCGTCTTCGAGAACCAGCGCGGCAGCAGGCCGTCGCGGCTCATCGAGAACACGATGCGGGACAGGCCGAGCAGCAGCACCATGACGACGGTGGTCAGGCCGATGAGCGAACCGATGGCGATGATGCCCGCGGCCCACGGCAGTCCGACGATGTCGAACGCCGAGGCGAGGGACGGCGCGTCCTCCTGGGCCAGGCGCTGGTAGGACACCATGCCGGTGATGACGATGCTGACACCGACGTAGAGCAGGGTCACGATGCCGAGGCCGATGAAGATGCCCCGCGGGAGCGTCTTCTGCGGGTTCTCGGTCTCCTCGGCGCTGGTCGCCACGACGTCGAAGCCGATGAACGCGAAGAACACGAGCGACGCTGCGGCGAGCAGACCGAAGACGCCGTACTGCGCGGGCGCCTGACCGGTGACGAAGGACACGAGCGACTGCGTCAGCACACCGCCCTCGGCGCCCTTGGACGGCTCGGCCGGCGGGACGAACGGGCTGAAGTTCGCGGCCTTGACGAAGAACGCGCCGGCGACGATCACGAAGACGACGATCGCGACCTTGATGACCGTGATGACGGCGGAGACGCGGGACGACAGGCGCGTCCCGAAGGCGAGCAGCACCGTGAAGACGCCGACGATGAGGACCGGCCCCCAGGTGAAGCCGATCGGGCCGAGCTGGATCGTCGACGGCAGGTCGATGCCGAACACCCCGAACGCGGTGCTCAGGTAGATGCCCCAGTACTTCGCGATGACGGCGCTCGCGGTGAGGGTCTCGAGGATGAGGTCCCAGCCGACGATCCAGGCGAGCAGCTCGCCCATGGTCGCGTACGTGAACGTGTACGCGGAGCCCGCGACCGGGATGGTCGAGGCGAACTCGGCGTAGCACATGATCGCCAGGCCGCACGTGACGGCCGCGAGCAGGAACGACAGGATGACGCTCGGCCCGGCGAAGTTCGCGGCGGCGTTCGCCCCGACCGAGAAGATGCCGGCGCCGACGGCGACCGCGATGCCCATCGCGGCGATGTCGAAGGTCTTCAGGGACCGCTTGAGGGAGCGGCCCTGCTCCTCGGAGTCGGCGAGGGAGGCCTCGATCGACTTGATGCGCAGGGGTGGTGCCATGGGGGATCCCGTCGTCGGCTGGCGGTGGACCCCGTGAGGGTACTGGTGTACCCCCCCGGCTCGCAAAGTGTGTGACCGGCGGCTCGACGGCCGGGAGGCCCGGTGCCGGCCCGGTAGGACGGCGCACCCGGACCGCGGTGCGGGTCAGACCCCGCGGCGCCAGTCCGCCAGGAAGCGTGCGCCCGCCTCGTCGTGGATCACGCCGTCGGGCGCCGTCAGCACCGGGTACGGCGTCGCGGGCACCCCGTCGGCAGGACGCACGTCGACGTGCGCGACGTCGTGCCCGTTCGCGTGCAGCCAGTCCGCCATCGCGTAGTCGCTCCGCGAGTCGCCGACGGTCCGCCAGGTCACGGGCAGCTCGCCGTCCTGCGCGAGCAGCTCGAGCGCGCGCTCGGCACCCATGTCCTTGCCCGACCGGTCCGACTCCACGTCGGTCGAGATGATCGTCGGGTCGACGCGCCACTGCACGGCGCCGTCGGCATCGGGCCGGACGTCGTCGAGCCGGCGGACGCCGAGGCCCCGTCGCTCGAGCGCCGCCATCGCCTTCGCGTCGAACTCGGCCTGGCGGGCGAGGTAGGCGGCGTTCGGGACCTCGACCAGCTGCTCGATCGACACCATCGCGTGCTTCGTCTCGTCGAAGAACACCAGGTCGGCGTACTCGGCACGGACGAGCTCGCGCATCTCGTCGGCGAAGTCCCGCGGCAGGGCGAGGTCCTCGGCGATCGCGAGGTCGCTCATCCCGCCCTCGTACTGCGGCCCGATCGAGCACCACACCGCGCCCTTCTCGCACACGGCGTGCACCCGACCGCCGGCAGCCAGACCGCCGTCGAGGAGCGGACCGACGACCTCCTGCCGGATGAACGCGTCGCTCCGGCCCGTGTTGAAGACGATCGGGACGCCCTCGGCGGCGAGCGCGACGAGGTCCGCCACGATCGAGGGGATCGCGATCGTCCGGGTCACCGGGCTCGCGATGGGTCCGTCGACGTCGAGCAGCAGGCCGAGGCGGGGAGCAGTCACGTCCTCATCCTCTCGCACGGACGACCGCCGGACCTCACTCGGCGGCGGGGACCTCGGCGAAGCGGTCCACGAGGTCGCGGAGCACACGCGCGTCGGGCACGTGCGCCTGCCCGGCGACGACGAGGTGGTGCGACCCCGGCAGCGCCTCGGCCAGGGCAGCGGCCGCACCGCGCATCCACTCGGGGTCGCCGTCGCCGGACGCGACGAGCACCGGCACCCCGATCGAGGCGACCACGCGCTCGGGCACGGACAGGCCGTTGAGCACGCGGACGTCGCGGGCCAGGACGTGCGCGTCGGCGAGGAGCGCCCGCCACAGCCCCGGCTTCAGCCGTGCGGCGGCGATGAACGGGATCGGGACGCCGAGCACGCGGGACAGGAACGCGCGGACCGCCTGTGGCCGACGTCCGGCGGCGACGTGTCCGTCGAGGAAGTCGGCGAACAGGACGTCGTCGCCGTGCGGGTCGACCGTGGCGCGGTACGGCGGCTCCCAGAGCACGGCCCGACCGAACGGCACGCCGGCCGCGAGACCGCGGAGCACCACGCCGGCGCCGACGCAGGAGCCGACGGCGTCGACCGGCCCGTCCACCGAGGCCACGACGGCCGCGAGGTCCTCGACCTCACGGTCGATCGACCAGGGCGCGGTGTCGCCGCTCGCACCACGACCGCGGCGGTCGTAGGTGACGACCCGGTACCCGTCCCGCAGTGCCGCGACGATCTTGTCGACCGCCGGGGTGCCGTGGTGGTCCCACGCGCCGCCGACCACCACGAGCGCCGGACCGGAACCGGTCTCGGAGACCGCGATGGGGGTCCCGTCGGCGGACACCACCGTGCGGTCGACGTGGTCGGGTGCCCCGCCGGAAGGGGGGTGCTGGTCGGGGTGCGTCGATCGGGGCATGGGTCCTCACGAGGTGGTGCGACGGCGCTGCGTCGGGTCCTCGGGACGGACCGTGCGGGTCGGTACCCCGAGCATGGCAGCCCGGGTCTCCCCCGTCACCACCCGCAATGAGGGGGAGCGCTCCAGCCCCGGACGGCCGGGTCGGGCCGCACGCACGGGGTCACACGAGTGCGGTGACGCCGACCGACTCCCGCTCGAGGAGCGAGCGCTTCACGTCGAGCCCCCAGGCGAAGCCGCCGAGGGTGCCGTCCGAGCGGAGCACGCGGTGGCACGGCACGAAGAGTGCGGGGGCGTTCCGTGCGCAGACGCTCGCCGCCGCCCGCACGGCGTCCGGCCGGGCCATCGCGGCCGCGAGTTCGGTGTACGTCAGGACGGTGCCCGCCGGGACCGCGCGGAGCTGCCGCCAGCCCTCCGTGAAGAGCTCCGTACCGTGCTGCCGGACCGGCACCTGCATCGCGTGCTCGACCTCGCCCGCGTAGTAGGCGTCGACCGCCTCGGCCGCGGCCACCCGCCCCTCGGTGACCCGCTCCGGCCGGTGCCGCACGGCCAACCGCCCGAGCAGCCGCGCGGGGTCGTCCGTCCACCCGGAGGCGAGCACGCGCCCCTCGCCGTCCTCGAGCACCGAGAACGGCCCGTCGGGGGTGTCCAGCGTCTGCAGGGTCGCCGTGTCGGTCCCGGCCGGCCGTGCCGTCGCGCGCTGCGTCGTCGTCCTCGTCGTCGTCGTCGTCCTCGTTGCGGTCATCGTTCGTCCTCCTGGTGGTTCGTCGTGGCTGCCGCCGCCTCGGCCGTCGCGCTCGCGCGGTCGACGATCGGACGCCAGCAGTGCATCGTCAGGTAGCTCCGCCACGGCGCCACCTGCTCCGACCGTAGGGAGAGCTCGCGCACGCCATCGGGCAGCCCGAGTTCCTGTGCACCGTTCCGTACCGCGAGGTCGCTGTGCAGGAAGACGTCGGGGTGGTGCCGCACCCGCAGGGCCACGTAGTCGGCGGTCCAGGGTCCGATGCCCTTCACCGCGAGGAGCCCGGCGCGCAGGTCCGCGAGCGACTGTCCGCCGTCGACGACGAGCGACCCGTCGGCGAGCGCTCCCGCGACGCGCAGGATCGTGTCGACGCGGGCGGCCGGGCCGCGGAGGACCTCGTGCCCGCGGTCCGCGATCACCGTGGCGGTCGGGAAGAGCAGGCCGCCCTCGGCCATGCCCGGGTCCACCGCGTCGCCCAGCGCCGCCACGAGCCGGGTCTGCGCGGTCCGGGCGGCGGCGACGGAGACCTGTTGGCCGATGAGGGTGCGGACGACGACCTCGTGCGCGTCGACCGCGCCCGGCAGCCGGATGCCCGGGACGCGGGCGACGGCCGGGGCGAGGACGGGATCGGTGCCGAGGACGGCGTCCACCGCGACGGGATCGGCGTCGAGGTCGAACAGGGCCCGCACCCGCGCCACCAGCGTCGGGAGGTCGGAGAGCGTGGTGAGCCGGACGCGGAGGGCGAGTCCGGGGCGCCCCGCGCCCGAGCCGGCCGTGCCGGGGACGGGGGCCGAGGCGGTGAAGCGGGCCGGGCCTCCCGGCAGGGCGAGCAGGCGACCGTACGCGGTGACCCGCCCCGTCGCGTCGCGGTCGACGTGCTCGAGCCCGGGCAGGGCGTGGAGCGCGTGCCAGTCGAGCAGGCCCTGCAGGTCGAACGGCGGACGGGCGGGCAGGTGGACGTGCAGCCAGCCGTCGTCGGCGGCTGTCGGCGCTGCCGTCCGTCGGGCACGGAGCTCGGTGGGGGTGAGGGCGAAGACCTCGCGCACCGTGTCGTTGAACTGGCGGACGCTGGTGAACCCCGCGGCGAAGGCGACGTCGGCGACGGGCAGGTCGGACGAGGTCAGGAGCGTGCGCGCCGTCTGGGCGCGGTGGGCGCGGCTGAGGGCCTTCGGTCCGGCACCGAGCTCCTCGGTCAGGATTCGCCCCAGCTGCCGCTCGGAGTAGCCGACGCGTGCGGCGAGGCCGGGCACACCCTCCCGCTCGACGACCCCGTCGAGGACGAGTCGGACGGCGCGGCCGGCGACGTCCTCGCGGAGGTCCCACTCGGGGCTGCCGGGCGACGCCTCGGGCAGGCAGCGCTTGCACGCGCGGAACCCGGCGAGGTGGGCGGCGGCGCTCGTCCGGTAGAACGTCACGCCCTCGGTCCGCGGGGTGCGGGCGGGGCAGCTCGGGCGGCAGTAGATGCCGGTGGAGTGCACGGCGGTGACGAACTGCCCGTCGAAGCGGGCGTCCCGCGAGGCGACGGCGCGGTACCGCTCGGCGTGGAGCGCGGCGCGGTGGGCCTCTGGCGGTGCGGGGTCGGTCACGCGGCCAGCCTGGCACGGGCGACCGACAGGCACTGGCGGGAATCGGACACGGCAGCGGCGGGCGGGGGCGTCGAGACGCCGCCGTGGCACCGAGACACCGTCACAGCGTCGAGACGCCGCGGGATCCGGCGGCGCCTCGCGCCGGCCGGGGCGTCTCACGACAGGGGACCTGCCCGGGGCGGGTGACGAGCGGGGTCGGCCGGGAGGCGCGACTACCGTGGGCACCGTGACCTCCGTCGACGACGTGGCCGGGCCCGCCGACCTGCCGTACCGCACCGACGTCGAGGTGGTGGCGCTGCTCGTGTCCCCGCGGCACCGCTACGAGGGGCGGCCGGCGGACGGGGCGCTCCCCGCGGACGGGCCGGAGCTGCGCGACCGGGTCGCGGTGCGGGCCGGCCTCGGCATCGTCGGCGACCGGTACTTCGCCGCCCGGGCGCACGTGCACGCCACGGTCACCGTGATCGGTGTGGAGGGCCTCGAGGACGTCGGGCGCGCGCTCGGCACGACGGTCGACCCCGCTGCGACCCGGCGCAACGTGGTCCTCCGCGGCGCCGACGTCGAGGCGCTCCGGGGCGAGCCGTTCTCACTGCAGGTGCCCGGCGAGGAGCCCGTGCTGTTCCGGGGGTACCGCCCGGCGAACCCGTGCGCGTGGATGGACCACGAGGTGGCTCCCGGCGCCTTCCGGGCGATGCGCGGGCGGGGCGGTGTGCGCTGCGACCCCGAGTCCGACGGCGTGCTCGCCCTCGGTCCCGCGGTCCTGCGGACGGCGCGGCCGGTCGCCCGCTGAGCCCCGCCCCGCTTCCGCTCGCGGTCCCGCGAAACGCAACGTGGGCGGTTCCTCGCAGCGTCATTCCGCTGCGAGGAACCGCCCACGTTGCGTGTTGCGGAGGGGTCGGTGCGTCAGGCGGTGAGCGCCTGCTCGATCGCGTCGACGAAGGCCGGCAGGTCGTCGGGGTTGCGCGAGGTGATCAGGCCGCCGTCGACCTGGACCTCCTGGTCGACCCACTCGGCACCGGCGTTGCGGACGTCGGTCTGCAGCGAGGGGAACGAGGTGATGGTCTTGCCCTGCAGGACACCGGCCTCGATGAGGGTCCACGGGCCGTGGCAGATCGCCGCGACGGGCTTGCCGGCCTCGGCGAACGCCTTGACGAGCGCGACCGCGTCGGAGTCCTGGCGGATGGTGTCTGCGTTGATCGTGCCACCGGGGACCACGAGCGCATCGTAGTCACCAGCGCCGTCGACACTGCCGATGGTGGTGTCGACGGACACCGACTTGCCCGGGTCCTTGTCGCCGACGAGGGTCTCGATCGAGCCGGACTCCTGACCGGCGACCGTCACGTCCGCGCCGCGCTCACGGAGTTGGTCGGTGGGGACGACGATCTCGTCCTGCTCCACGCCGTAGTTCGTCGCGATGACGAGGATCTTCTTGCCGTCGAGGGCTGCCATGGTCGCTCCTTCTCCGGGCCGGGATCGTCCGGCCGCACCAGCGGTCGAGGGTTCCGACCGCGGGCTCCACGGTCGTCGGGTGCGGCTGGAGGTGTTCGCAGTCCGGAGCCGGCGTTCAGCCCCGGATGCGGAAAGCGGACCCTTCGCGCGTGACCTCGAGTCCGTCGTACCCCGCGATGCGCGGCAGCCCCGCGGTGACCGGCGCCTCGAGCGTCCCGACGACGACGGTGGTCGCGCCGGACGCGACGGCGGCCTCCACCCCGGCGGGGGCGTCCTCGAACGCCAGGCAGCGGTCGGCCGGGACACCGAGCAGGGCGGCGCCCCGCAGGTACCCCTCGGGGTGCGGCTTGCTGCGCTCGGCGTCCTCCGACGGCACGAGGGCCTCGGGGACGGGCACGCCGGCGGCGATCATGCGCTTCACCGCGAGCTCCCGGGGGGCGCTGGTCACCAGCGCGACGGGCACGCCGGCGTCGACCAGGCGCTGCACGAACGCCCCGGCGCCCGGCACCTCGACGATCCCCTCGGTGTAGTCGATCTCGGCGGCGATCATCGTCTCGACGATCACGCGCTGCTCGTCGGGCGTCAGGTGCGGCAGGAAGCGCTGCACGGTGTCGATCGTCTGGCGGCCGTGCGAGAAGCCGAGGATCTCGGCCGGGTCGATGCCGTGCTCGGCGCCGAAGCGGCTCCACGCGGCCTCGACCACGGTGGTCGAGTCGACGAGCGTCCCGTCCATGTCGAACAGGACCCCGGACACCACGACGTCGATCACACGCCCGACCCTAGCCGCCGCGAGACTCGGCCAGGCGGACAAGACTCGGGCCGCGCGCCGCGAGTCTCGTCCGCCACGCCGAGGCTCGGCCACGCGAGCCGCACCAGCACGCGCGCCGGCACCTACCGCGCACGCACCCACCGCGTCAGGAGCACCCCGCCGTCGCCGAGCAGCACGTGCACCGGCCGCATCCGCCGGAGCTCCGGCGACGAGCCCGTCGCGATCCGTGGTCCCTCGCCGCCCTCGAGCGACGGGTCGATCGTCAGCGTCAGCTCGTCGACCGCGTCCGCCGCGACGAGCGCCCCCAGGAACGACGGCCCGCCCTCGCAGTGGATCCGGTCGAGGCCCCGAGCAGCCAGGGCGTCCCGCACCGCACCCACATCGACAGCGGCGGGACCGCACTCCACCACGTCGGCGACCGACGCCAGGGCCCGTCCGGACGACGACGCGGCCCCGTCCGCCGAGGTCAGCACGACCGGCCGCACCGGCGCCTCGGTGAACACCCGCGAGGACGCGTCCAGCGACCCGGAGTTCGTGACGATCGCGAACACCGGGTGGTCCGGCATGCCGTGCTCCCGACGCCACGCGACGTCCTCGTCGCGCAGCACCATCGGCCCGTACTCCTCGTCGCGCACGGTGCCCGCGGCGACGAGCACCACGTCGGCCACGCGGCGGAGCAGGTCGAACACGCGCAGGTCGTCGTCGCCGCCGAGCGATGCGGTGCGACCCGACGCCGAGGCCGAGCCGTCGAGCGTGGCCACGAAGTTCACGCGCAGCCAGGGGCCGTCCGGCACGCCGTCCGTGTAGTGGTCGAGCAGGTCGTCGTCGGACAGGTCCGCGATCGACGGGGGCAGGACGGTCACGTGTTGTGCCTCGCTTCCAGGGGCTCGCGCCAGCCGAGGACGGCCTCGACCATGCGCATCGCGTCGACGCTCTCGACGACGTCGTGCATCCGCACGATCCGGGCCCCCAGCATCGCGCTGACGGTGGCGGCGGCCAACGACCCGGGCAGCCGCGAACCACGGGGGCGCCCGAGGGACTCCCCCACGAAGTCCTTGTTCGACACCGCGGCGAGCACCGGGTAGCCGAGCGCAACGACCTCGGGCAGCCGCCGGGTCAGCTCGAGCGTGTGCACGGTGTTCTTGTTGAGGTCGTGCCCGGGGTCGACCACGATCCGCGACTCCGGGATGCCCGCGGCGAGCGCCCGGTCCACCCGCTCGCGCAGGAAGTCCACGACCGAGCCGGTCACGTCGTCGTACGTCGGGGGCGTCGGCAGCTCCTGGCGCGGTGGCGCGGTCGAGTGCGTGATGACGATGGTCGCGTCGGAGTCCGCGACCACGGACGCCATCCGCGGGTCGGACAGGCCGGTGGTGTCGTTGACGACGCTGGCGCCGGCGGCGATCGTCACCGCCGCGACCTCGGGCCGGAACGTGTCGACCGAGATCACGACGTCGGACTGCTCGGCGAGCTGTGACACGACCGGCAGGACCCGGTCGATCTCGTCCTCGGCGGACAGCTCCGGGCCGGGCGCGAACTTCACCCCGCCGATGTCGACCCAGTCCGCGCCCTGTTCGGCTGCGCGGACGGCGGCCTCGACGGCGCGGTCGAGCGCGAAGGTGGCGCCCTCGTCGTGGAACGAGTCCGGTGTGCGGTTCACGATCGCCATCACGGCGATGCGGTGGTCGAAGTCGAAGGTGCGCCGCCCGATCGTGCGGACCGGGTCGCGCAGGTCCGGCACCACCCAGCCCGGTCGGTCGGCCGGGAGGCTCGGGGTGCGCTGCTCGCTCGTCACGCGTCCGCCCCGTGGTCGGCTGCGTGGTCGTGCCCCGCACCGGCGGCAGCGCCGACACCCGCCCCGATCAGGGCGATCGCCTCGGCCCGCCCCGCCGCGTCCGCGAGGATCCCGGTCGCTGCCACGGTGACCGTCGACGACCCCGACTGCCGCTCGCCGCGGGCGGTCACGCACTGGTGGGTGGCGTCGAGCACGACGAGGACCCCGGCGGCGTCGAGCCCCTCCGCCACGGCCTCGGCGACCTGCTCCCCCAGGCGCTCCTGCAGCTGCGGCCGCGAGGCGACGGCGTCGAGCACGCGCGACAGCGTCCCGAGCCCGATGAGCTGCTGCCCGGGCGCGTACGCCAGGTGCGCGACACCGGTGAAGGGCAGCAGGTGGTGCTCGCACATCGAGCGGAACCGCACGTCGCGGACGACGACGAGCTGACCGCGCTCCCCGTCCTCCGAGTGCACCGCCCCGGACCGGGCGATCGCGGTCGCGTCGACCCCGATGCCGGCGAAGAACTCGACGTAGGAGTCCGCGACCCGGGCCGGCGTGCGCTCGAGCTCGGGGCGGTCCGGGTCCTCACCGACGGCGAGGAGGAGTTCGCGCACGGCGGCTTCGATGCGCACGCGGTCCAGGCGTTCGTTCACGCGACCATCCAACACCGTCGGTCTGGCCGCAGAGCGCGACCACCTGCCGGAGGTGCCGTGGTCCAGCCGGGTGGGCCGCGCCTCCCGGCCGGACGGGTGACCGACGTACCAGGGCGACGCGCCGCGCTCCCAGCGTTCTGTAAACTCCTTCGGTGAGCGCCCAGCAGACCGACACCCCGCCCCGCAACCGCTTCGCATCCGGCCTCGACCGCTTCTTCTCCATCACGCAGCGCGGATCGAGCATCCCCCGCGAGGTCCGTGGTGGCCTCGTCTCCTTCGTGACGATGGCGTACATCGTCATCCTCAACCCGCTCATCCTCGGCGGGTTCAGCCAGGACCAGGCGCCGCAGGACGTCCTCGGCGGCTGGCTGCAGAACGCGCAGGTCGCCGCCGCGACCGGTCTCGTCGCCGGCGTGATGACGATCGCGATGGGCCTCATCGCGAACCTGCCGTTCGGCATCGCCGCTGGCCTCGGGATCAACTCGTTCCTCGCCGTGAGCGTCGTCCACCAGGTGACGTGGGCCGAGGCGATGGGACTCGTCGTCATCAACGGCGTCGTCATCGTGGTCCTGGCGCTGACCGGCATCCGGACGATGATCTTCACGGCCGTGCCCGCGCAGCTCAAGGCCGCCATCACGGTCGGCATCGGTCTGTTCATCGCCTTCATCGGGCTCGTCGACTCCGGCTTCGTGCGGACCACGAAGAACGCCTCGCCGCCGCTGCAGCTCGGCGAGGACGGCTCGATCGCGGCGCTGCCGACCATCGTGTTCCTGATCGGCCTGGTCGTCATCGGGACGCTCATGGCGCGCCGGGTGAAGGGCGCGCTGCTCATCGGCATCGTCGGCACGACGATCGTCGCGATCATCCTGCAGGCGATCTTCAAGGTGCCCACCTCGGTCGACTCCCCCACCGGCTGGAACCTCAACGCCCCGGGGCTGCCGAGCGCGTTCTTCGCGGTCCCCGACCTGTCGCTCGTCGGGCACGCGGACGTCTTCGGCGCGTTCACCCGGATCGGTCCGATCGCCGCGTCGATGCTCGTCTTCACGCTCGTCTTCACGAACTTCTTCGACGCCATGGGCACGATGACCGGTCTCGCGAAGGCCGCCGGTGTCGCGAAGCCCGACGGCACGTTCCCGCGGCTGAAGTCGGCGCTCGTCGTCGAGGGTGCCGGTGCGATCGCCGGCGGCGGTGCCTCGGTGTCGTCGAACACGGTCTTCATCGACTCGGCGTCCGGCATCGGCGAGGGCGCCCGCACGGGCATGGCCTCGGTCGTCACCGGACTGCTGTTCCTGGCGTCGATGTTCCTCACGCCGCTGACGCAGGTCGTCCCGCTCGAGGTCGCGGCCGCCGGGCTCGTCGTCGTCGGTGCGCTCATGGTGGCGCAGGTGAAGGACATCGACTGGACGGACTTCGGCGCAGCACTGCCGGCGTTCCTGACGATCGTCGTGATGCCGCTGACCTACTCGATCGCGAACGGCATCGGCGCCGGCTTCATCAGCTGGGTGCTCATCAAGCTGCTGTCCGGCCGCGGCCGCGAGGTCTCGTGGCTCCTGTACGTCGTCGCCGCCGGCTTCCTGCTGTACTTCGCGCGCGGGCCCCTGGAGGCGCTGCTCGGCGTCGGGTAGGCACGCGCCTGCCGAGACACCCCTGCATCCGCGAGACGCCCCCGAATCCGGGGGCGTCTCGTGTGCAAGGGGGCGTCTCGCATGCAACGGGGCGTCCTGCCGCCCCGGCCGGGAGGCACGGCGTCAGTCCGACACGTCCGCCGGCTTGGCCTCGTGGCGACGACGGCCCGGGGTGCGCCGGTCCTCCTTCATGCTCGCCTCGAACAGGTGGCGCTTCCCGCCCACGAGCTGGTCGCGGGCGGTCTGCTCGAGCTCCTTCGCGAGGGCGTAGTAGTTGTCGTCGTAGTCCTCGACGATCTGGAACGTCCACCGCCCGTCGATCACGTTGCGCCCCACCAGCTCGGTGTCGATCCGCTCCGCGAGCTCGGTGTGGCCGGCCTTCCGGAGCTGCTCGACGGCGTCGCCGAGGTTCAGGTCGGCGGTGCCGGTGAGCCGGTGGAACCCGTAGAGGAGCCCGCGCGCGTGCTCGAGCACCTCGAGCGCGGCCGACAGCGTGCCGAGGGCCTCGACGGTCGCCTCGGACACCCCCTCGGGCACCACGTGTGCGTCGTCGGGACCCTGGCCGTCGTCGTGTCGCTCGTCAGTCATGCCCCTCGTCTACCGGAGCGTTCCTCGACCCGCTCCGAGCGAGTGCGGGTCCCGGTTCCCCGGCCGACGCGACCCGCGGCCGCTCCATCAGCCGCCAGCTCCCACCGAGCAACGGCGACAGCGTCACCACCGTGTAGACGACGGCGACCACACCGAACGTCGTCGTCACCCCGATGCCGTCCGCCGCGATGCCGCCGAACAGTCCGCCGAGCGGGATCCCCGCCCACGAGCCCGCCGACAACAGCCCGAAGACCCGCGCGCGCATCGCCGCCGGGATCCGCTCCAGCTCCACGGCACCGAGGATCGGGTTGAGCGCGCCCGCTGCGAGCCCGGACACCACGCACGCGCCGAGCACCCAGGGCAGCCCGAGCCCGAGCGCGGGCACGACGAGCGACGGCCCACCAGCGAGGGCGAAGCAGACCACGAAGGTGATCCGTCTCGGGACCCGGTGCGCCACGTACCCGAAGACGAGGGACCCGAGGAATGCGGCACCACCGAAGGTCCCGCTGACGATGCCGAGCGACTGCGCGCCGTCGAGCAACCGGTCCGCGTACAACGGCAGCAGGGCCGTGGACCGCGCCGCGTCGAGCAGGTTCGTGACGAGCACGAGCGCGATGACCAGCCGGAACAGGGGGTCGCGCGCGCAGAAGCGCAGCCCGGCACCGAGGTCCCGCCAGTACCCGGCCGAGGGCTCGACCGGAGTGTCCTCCGTCGCCGGCGCGACCGTGGCACCGCGCAGGGTGAGCACCGCGAGCAGCGCCGCAGCGGTGAACACCGCGGCCGTCACCGCGAGGGCCGGCAGCGGTCCGACCGCCCCGACGAGGAGCCCTGCGGCCGGGGCGCCCAGCAGCACCGAGAAGCGCACCGACGCCTCGAAGTGTCCGACCGCCCGCTCGAGCGGGATCCCGGCCGCATCGGCCAGGCCGGGCAGCAGGACCCGGCGGCCGGACTCCCCCGGGGTGTCGAAGAGCCCGCCGAGGAACACGAGCGCGAGCAGCGCCCAGCTCGGCAGACCGACGGTCCACGCCAGGAGCGGGATCGCGACGAGCGTCACCGCGCTGACGAGGTCCGATGCGACGCTCGACCGCACGAACCCGAAGCGCTCGACGAGGACGCCGCCGAACGCGCCCCCGAGCACGATGGGGACGGTGGCCGCGAACGCTGCGATCCCGACGTCGGTCGCCGACCCGCCGCGGGACAGCACGACGAAGGGCACGGCGATGGTCGTCGCGACGTTGCCCGTCCGCGACACCACCTGGACCGCCAGGAGCGACCGCAGTCGCCAGTGCGCGTTCACGGTCGGGCCGAACGGTAGCTCTGCACGACGGCGGTGACGCGCTCGGACCCGTCGCCCGGCTCGTGGTCGGCGCTGACCGTCTCCCACCGGTCGAGCACGCCCTGCAGTTCCGCGCCGAGGGCCCGCAGCTCGTCGACCGTCAGGCGGAGGGCACGGTCGCTGCTGTTCGAGGCCGCGACCCACTCCCGCCCGAGCGCCGGCACGGCGTCGATGAACGCCGTGTACTCCGCGGCGTACGCCTGCGCGACGGTGTGGTCGAGTGCGGTCGCGGCGAGCATCCGGTCCGGGTCGTCGAACGCGTCGGCGAGGTTCCAGGACGTGTGCTGCGCGACCGCCCGCCACCACCGCTCGCGACGGTCGGTGCCGATCTCCGGGGCGGGCTCGATGAAGCCCGCCTCCGCCAGCCGCCGGCAGTGGTAGCTGATCGTCCCCGGCGCCTCGTCGACCTGGTCGCCGAGCATCGCGGCCGTCTGCGGCCCACCCGTCCGGAGGAGACCCACGAGCCGCAGCCGGGTCGGGTGGGCGAGCGCGCGCATCTGCGCCGCGTCGTCGAATCGCTGCACGTCCATGCCTCGACCGTAGATGCACAAGACGCGTTGCGCAACAATGCTTGTGGATTTGTCTGGAGGCTCGCCCTGCGTCACCGACGCGCGCTACGGTTCCGACATGGCCGGGTGGATCGCGCTGCTGCGCGGGGCGAACGTGAACGGGATCACGATCCGGAGCGCGGACCTGGCGGCACTGTTCCGCGGTCTCGGGTACGGGGACGTCCGGACGGTGCTCGCGTCCGGCAACGTGGTGTTCACGGCCGACGGCGACGCCGCGAGCATCAAGGGTGCGATCGAGCAGGGCCTGGGTGACCGCTTCGGGTACGACGCGTGGATCGTCCTCGTCCCGCACGGGGCCCTGGCCGCCGTGGTCGACGCCTTCCCGTTCCCGTCGCACGCCGACCGCCACGACTACGTCGTGTTCGGGTCCGACGACACCGTCCTGGACGACCTGGTGGCCGACCTCGCGCTCGACGACTCGGTCGAGCGGGTCGCCCGCGGGGACGGGGTCGTGTACTGGTCGTGCCCGAAGGGCTCGAGCACCGACACCGTCTTCGCGAGACGGGCCGCCGCGGCGCGCTTCAAGCGCACGACGACGACCCGCAACACGAACACCCTCCGCAGGCTCCTGTGAGCCGGGGGGCGCGACCTCAGGACTGCGCGGGCTGCCCGTTGCTCGCGGTGGTGCCGCCGTCGACCGGCAGGACCGCGCCCGTGATGTAGCTCGCCGCGTCGCTGGCGAGGAAGAGGACCGCCGCGGCGACCTCCTCCGAGCGCCCGCCCCGGCCGAGCGACACCCGCTCGGCGAAGGCGTGCTGCAGTTCCTCGTCCTCGGCCTGCTGCTGCGTCATGTCGGTCCAGATCAGCCCGGGAGCGACCGCGTTCACCCGCACGCCGAACTGCCCGTTGTCGAGAGCGGCGGCCTTCGTGAAGTTCGTCACGCCGCCCTTCGCCGCGTTGTACGGGCTCATCCGCCAGTCGGCGTCCATCCCGGAGACCGACGAGGTGTTCACGACGGAGCCCTTGGTCTCGCGGAGGAACGGCAGCGTCGCCCGCGTGCCGAAGAACACGCTCGACAGGTCGGTGTCGATGACGCGACGCCACTCGTCGGGCTCGATGTCGGTGATGTCACCGGAGGTGAAGGTCCCGGCGTTGTTCACGAGCACGTCGATCCGGTCCCACCGGTCGACGGCGTCCGAGACGATCGTCTCCCACGCTGCCGGGTCGGCGACGTCGGCCTGCAGCGCGACCGCACGACCGGTCGGCAGGCTGTCCGCGACGGCCCGGACCTTCTCCTCGACGCTGTCGACGAGCAGCACGTCGGCGCCCTCGTCCACGAAGGCGCGGGCCGTGGCCTCGCCGATCCCCGATCCCGCTCCGGTCACGATCGCGACCTTGCCTGCGAAGCGCTCGTCCTTGGGTGTCTCCTCTCGTTGCACGGTGTGTACCGCAGGAGACGCCGTCGGCCCGGGGGCACGGGAGACCACGGTGCCCGGTGCTGGCTGGACGCGCGTGGAGGCGGAGGGGGCACGCGACCCGCACCGGCCGGGAGGCGCGGTGCGGGTCCGACCCGCACCGCGCCTCCCGGCCGGCGTCACCCCGCGGGCCGTCGTCAGGGCGTCAGGCCGTCGTCTCGTCGACGTCGAAGTCCCGGTCGAGGGAGATCATCGGGATCGACGCGGTGATCACCGACCCGTCCGCCCGCAGCGTGCCCTGGATGTCGCTCGTGGTCGGGGCGTGCCCGGTCATGCGCGGACCGTGGTGCGGCATCGGCACGACGGTGGGTGCACCGGCGGTGATGTCCCACTGCTGGTTGTGCACCCACGCCGAGAAGCCCTCGCCGGTCTCGACCGTGAAGGTCATCGTGTCCTCCTCGAGGTCGACGCGGACACGCGAGCCGTGCACCTGGATCCGGTACGTCAGGCGTTCCCAGTCCATCGGTAGCCGCGGGTTGAACGTCATGCGGCCGCCGTGGTCGCGCATGCCGCCGAAGCCGTTGACGAGCGCTCCCCAGATGCCGCCGGTCGACGCGATGTGCACACCGTCCGAGGTGTTGCCGTGCAGGTCCGCCAGGTCGACGTAGAGCGCGGTGAGGAAGTACTGCGCCGCCAGGTCGTGGTAGCCGACCTCGGCCGCCATGATCGACTGCACGACGGCGGAGAGCGTCGAGTCTCCCGTCGTGAGCGCGTCGTAGTAGTCGAAGTCGCGGCGCTTCTCGGCCGCCGTGAACTCGTGCCCCTGGAGGAACAGCGCGAGCACGACGTCCGCCTGCTTGAGCACCTGGAACCGGTAGATGACCAGCGGGTGGTAGTGCAGCAGCAGCGGGCGCTTCGAGTCCGGCGTGTTCTCGAGGTCCCAGAGCTCCTTGTCGAGGAACTGGGCGTCCTGCGGGTGGATGCCGCGGTGCGGGTCGAAGGGGATCTCCATCGACTCGGCGGCGTGCTCCCAGTCGGTCACCTCGGCGTCGTCGAGCCCGGTGCGCCGGACCATCCGGCCGTACTCCTCCGGGTCGTCGACGGCGAGCTGCCGCGTGGCGTTGACCGCGAACCACAGGTTCGCCCGCGCCATCACGTTCGTGTAGAGGTTGTCGTCGACGACCGTCGTGTACTCGTCCGGGCCGGTGACACCGTCGATGTGGAACTTCTTGTCGCCGTTCGACCGCCAGAAGCCCAGGTCCGACCAGAGCCGCGCGGTCTCGACCAGGATGTCGATCGCGCCGCGCTTCAGGAAGTCGGTGTCCCCGGACGCGCGGACGTACTGCATGAGCGCATGGGCGATGTCCGCGTCGATGTGGTACTGCGCGGTGCCGGCTGCGTAGTACGCGCTCGACTCCTCGCCGTTGATCGTCCGCCACGGGAAGAGCGCACCGCGCTGGTTCAGCTCGCGCGCCCGCGACCGTGCCGAGTCGAGCATGTTGTAGCGGAAGCGCAGGGCGTTCCGGGCGACGATCGGCGCCGTGTACGACAGGAACGGCAGGACGTAGATCTCCATGTCCCAGAAGTAGTGGCCGCCGTAGCCGGAGCCGGTGACGCCCTTCGCGGCGATGCCGTGCCCGTCGGTGCGGGCGGTCGCCTGGGCGAGCATGAAGAGGTTCCAGCGCACGGCCTGCTGGATCGCCGGCTGCCCCGGGATCTCGACGTCGCTGCGGACCCAGTAGTCGTCCATCCACGCGCGCTGCTTCGCGAACGTCTCCTCCACCGTCTCGGCGCGGGCGCGGTCGAGCGTGCGGTCGCAGCGGTCGGCGAGCTCGCGGGCCGGCACGCCGCGGGACGTGTGGTACACCATGTGCTTCACGAGCCGGATCGGGACGCCGCGACGGGCCTGGATCCGGTAGACGTGCTTCGCGAGGTCGTCGTCGATCGACGAGGCCTCGTCCCAGTGGTTCTCGGTCTCCAGGTGGTGCTCCACGCCGACGCAGATCGTCATGCCGGAGCTCGACGCCTGGTAGCCGAGCAGGGAACGCCCACCGGTGCTGCGCTTGAGCTTGGGGTCGAGCACGCGCTCGGTGAACGCCTCGGCCTTGCGCGGGTCGAAGGCGTTCGCCGCGGCACGCATGCCTGCGTGGTACTCGTCCTGCACGTCCTGGCGGTTCAGGATCTGGCTGGACAGCAGGATCGAGGCGTCCCCGTCGAGCACGGTCACCTCGTAGTCGATGACGGCGAGGTGCCGGTCGGTGAAGGACACCAGACGGCGCGCTCGGATGAGCACCCGCTTGCCGGACGGCGTCGACCACTCGGTCTCGCGGTAGAGGTACCCGCCGCGGAACTCGAGGCGCCGTGTGTGGCGCAGGATGTCCGCCTCGGCCAGGACGAGGGGCTCGTCGTCGACGTAGAGCCGGATCACCTTGGCGTCCGGCGCGTTGATGATGGTCTGCCCGGTCTTCGCGAAGCCGAAGGCGTCCTCGGCGTGCCGGATCGGCCAGGTCTCGTGGAAGCCGTTGACGTACGTGCCGTACTGCACGCCGCCACGGCCCTCGTCGAGGTTGCCGCGCAGGCCGAGGTACCCGTTGCCGACGGCGAAGTTCGTCTCCGCGACGCCCTGCTCGTCCGGCGTGTACTCGGTCTCGACGAGTGCCCACTCGTCGACCGGGTAGCGGACGCGGTCGAGGGGGTCCGAGGTGATGGGGTTCATGCGGTTCTCTCCGTGGGGAGGGGTGGGTGTCTCGGGGAGGTCAGGCCGGGAGCTGGTCGACGAGGTCGGCGAGGTCGCGCACGACGACGTCGGCACCGTGCTCGCGCAGGGCGTCGGCACCGGCGCCGCGGTCGACGCCGACGACGAGCCCGAAGGCACCGTTCCGACCGGCTTCGACCCCGCTCGTGGCGTCCTCGACCACGACGCACTCCGCCGGGGTCAGGTCGAACCGGGCGGCGGCGTCGAGGTAGGTGTCCGGCGCGGGCTTGCCGGCCAGGCCGTCCTGCCGCGCGACGAGCCCGTCGACGACCACGGGGAAGCGGTCGAGGATGCCCGCGGTGCGGAGCACCTGCGTGGCGTTCGCGGAGCTCGACACGACGGCGACCCGCATGCCGGCGTCGATCGCCGCCGTCAGGAACCGCAGCGAGCCCGGGTACGGCTCGACGCCGTGCTCGGTCAGCTCGGCGGTGAACTCGGCGTTCTTCCGGTTGCCGAGCGCGCAGACGGTGTCGCTGCCCGGGGCGTCGTCGGGCGTGCCCTGCGGCAGGTCGATGCCGCGCGCCTCGAGCAGTGAGCGGACGCCGTCGTACCGCGGCTTGCCGTCGATGTGGTCGAAGTAGTCCTGCTCCGTGTACGGGGCGACGCCGTGCTCGGCCAGGAACGGCGTGAAGAGGCGGCTCCACGCGCGCATGTGGACGTCCGCCGTCGGGGTGAGGACCCCGTCGAGGTCGAACAGGAGCGCTCGCGTGTCGGCGAGTCGCGCTGGGGTGTGCCGGTCCGGCGTCGTCATCGGGGTTCCTCTGCTCGCGGTGGTCGGTTCGGCTCCGGTCGAGTCTAGGACCGCTCCAGCGCGGACGCCCAGGCTCGCCGGGCACCCGTGGAGAATCGTCCACCCGGGAGCCGACCGCGCACGGTGGACCTTCCGGGAGGGCCTGCACCACCACCCGCGGAGCGTCGACCGCGACGGAAGGCACCACCATGAGCACCACCACGATGCACGAGCCCTCCGGCTCGAAGCTCAAGCGGGCGATCACCGGCCCGCTCCTGTTCCTCTTCATCCTCGGCGACGTGCTCGGCGCCGGCATCTACGCCCTGATGGGCACCCTGTCGAAGGACGTCGGCGGGGCGCTCTGGGCACCGCTGGTCCTCGCGCTGCTGCTGGCCCTGCTCACCGCCGGTTCCTACGCCGAGCTCGTGACGAAGTACCCGAAGGCCGGCGGCGCCGCGGTGTTCGCCGAGCGGGCCTACAAGACGCCGATCGTGTCGTTCCTGGTCGGCTTCAGCATGCTGGCCGCCGGCGTGACGAGCGCCGCGGGCCTGTCGCTGGCCTTCGCGGGCGACTACCTCGGCACCTTCGTGGACCTGCCGCCGGTCCCCACCGCGATCGTGTTCCTGGCGCTCGTCGCGTGCCTGAACGCCCGCGGGATCTCGGACTCGCTGCGGAGCAACGTCGTCATGACGATCATCGAGGTGTCCGGTCTCGTGATCGTCATCGTGGTCGTCGCGGTGATGCTCGGCGGCGGTGGCGGCGACGTCTCGCGCATCGGCGCCTTCCCCGCCGAGGCGAACCCCGCGCTGGCCACCCTGAGCGCCGCGATCGTCGCCTACTACTCGTTCGTCGGCTTCGAGACCTCGGCGAACATCGCCGAGGAGGTCCGCGACGTCCGCCGCGTCTACCCCCGCGCGCTGTTCGGGTCCCTCGCCACCGCCGGTGTCGTCTACGTGCTCGTCGCCCTCGCGAGCTCGATCGCCCTGCCGGCGTCGGAGCTGTCCGGGTCGAGCGGTCCGCTCCTGGCCGTGGTGTCGGCCACCGGCATCCCGGTCCCCGACTGGGTATTCAGCCTCATCGCCCTGGTCGCCGTGGCGAACGGCGCGCTCCTCACCATGATCATGGCGAGCCGGGTGACCTACGGCATGGCCGAGCAGCGGTTGCTGCCCGCCCTGCTCGCGAAGTTCCTGCCGAACCGGAGGACCCCGTGGGTCGCCATCGTCGCGACCACGGTCGTCGCGATGGCCCTCACCCTGGTCGGGGACGTCGGCACGCTCGCCGAGACCGTGGTGCTCCTCCTGCTCTTCGTGTTCATCAGCACGAACGTCGCCGTGCTGGTGCTGCGGAAGGACAGGGTCGAGCACGACCACTTCCGGGTGTGGACGTGGGTGCCGGTGCTCGGCGTCGCGTCCTGCGTCCTGCTGCTGACGCAGCAGAGCGGGCAGGTCTGGCTGTACGCGGCACTGCTGCTCGCCGTCGGCGTGGTGCTGTACTTCATCGCCCGGGCGACGGGTCGCCGCAGCGGTCGCGACCACGAGGCGGGCCGCATCCACTGAGCGGTCGCGGGACCACCTGACGGACGGGAGGCGCGGTGCCGGCTGGCACCGGGCCTCCAGTCCGTCAGGTGGTCGCGTCAGCGGAGCGTGCGTACCCAGTCCTCGATCGCCGCGCTGATCTGCTGGCGAGCGTCCTCGCGCGAGATCGTCGCCGTCCGGTCGCCCGGCTGGTCGCCGTACGCACCGAAGTCGGCGTGGTTCGCCCCCTCGATCTCGACCATCCGCGCGGTGGACGGGAGCTCGTCACGTGCGGCGGCGACCTTCTCCGGCGTCGACAGGCCGTCACGGGAGCCGGAGACGCTGAGGACCTGGACGTACGAGCGGGCGATGTCGTTCGCGCAGTAGCTGCCGAGCAGCAGGAGCCCGTCGGCGTCCTGGGCGAGCTGGCACGCGCGGACCCCGCCGAGCGAGTGCCCGCCGACGGCCCAGGTCGCCACATCGGGGGCGTGCGCCTCGAACGTCGCCAGCGGCCGGGTGTCGAAGAACGCGAGGTTGAGCGTCGGCTTCGTGATGACGACGGTCGTGCCGCTCGCGACCACCTGCCGGAACGTCGCCAGGTACGCGTAGGGGTCGACCTTCGCACCGGGGATGAACACGATCCCGGTGCCGTCGGCGGTCCCGGTCGGGGTCATCACGACGCTGTCGTCGGCGTCACGGACGGCCACGCGGTCGTCGCGCCAGACCTGCAGCGCGGCGCTCCGGGTGCCCTGCATGACGATGTTCGCGTACACGAGGAACACGACCGCGAGCAGCACCACGACGGCGACGACCCAGGCGGTCCAGCGGAGTGCACGGTTCACGGTCGGTCCTCCGACGCACCGCGGCCGGTGAGGG
Source organism: Curtobacterium sp. ME26 (assembly GCF_903970945.1). Taxonomy (NCBI): domain Bacteria; kingdom Bacillati; phylum Actinomycetota; class Actinomycetes; order Micrococcales; family Microbacteriaceae; genus Curtobacterium; species Curtobacterium sp. ME26. Next base: position 140,082 of record NZ_CAJCKG010000001.1, on the reverse strand, counting down.
TGAGGTCACGCCGCATCACGGTCTCGCGGCGGCCGTCCGGCAGCAGGTCGCCGGGCTCGTCCGTCGCCGTGAAGCCCGTCCGCTCGTAGGTCCGGCGAGCACGGTCGTTGTCGGGCATCACGGACAGCAGGAGGTCGGTCGCACCCTGCTCGGCCGCCCAGCCGGCGATCGCCTCGATGAGCACGCCGGCGACCCCTCGCCCGCGCGCTGCCGGCTCGACCCACATCGAGATGAGCTCGACGCGGCTGGGGTCGTCGGCGTCGGGCACCCCGGAGGCCGTGCCGACGGGGCGGTCGTCCTCGACGGCGAGCAGGTCGAGCGCCCCCGGCAGCGACAGGCGCGTGCGCCAGCGGTGCTCGGGGGCGTCCTGCCAGTCGGCGAGCCGGGAGCCGAAGGCCTCGGGCGCATCGGCGAGGGCCGTCAACCGGACCGGGCGCCAGGCGGCCCAGTCGTCCCCGGTCAGTCGGCGCAGCTCGATCGTCACGGATCGACGGTACCGGTGTCAGGAGGTGGTCGTCAGGTCGTACATCGTGACGCCGTCGACCGTCGTTGCCTCGAAGTTGGCGGCGACCCACTCGGCGATCTGCTCGGCTGCGTCGCTCCCGCTGCTTCTGCCGGCACCCGACTGCGAGCCACCGATGAACCAGTGGATCTCCCCCGCGGCGACCAGTGCCCGGAAGGCCGCCAGGGTCGGGGCCGGGTCGGTGCCGTTGTAGCCGCCGATCGCCATCACCGGATCGCCGGTGGCGAGCTGGTACGTGGCGGCGCTGTTCGAGCCGACGGTCGCCGCAGCCCACGTGAAGGCATCGGCGTCCGTGGTGAGCGCGGCCACGACCTGGTCCGGGACCTCGGTGGAACCCCCGAGGAGGTTCATGCCGCCACCGCCACCGCCGGCAGCCGGTCCGACGCCTCGGCCGTTCGTCGCCTGGCCGGGTGCACCCTGCCCACCGGGACCCGCCTGCCCTGCCTGTCCGCCGGGCCCGCCCTGCCCGCCGGGACCGCCCTGGCCGCCCTGACCACCGGGCATGCCACCGCGACCGCCGCCGGACCCACTCGTCGTGACGCTCGGGCCGGCCGTCGGCAGCGCCCCCGTGTGTCCGACCGTGGTGGTCTGCACCGAGAACGCCGTGGGCCCGAGCAGCGCCGCGACGAGCACCGCGGCCACCGTTGCCCCGGACAGCCCCCGGCCACGCGGCGGCAGCAGGACGAGCACCGCTCCGACGATCGTCGCCACCAGGACGACCCAGCGGATCCACGGCTGCCACGACGATGCCTGGGACAGCAGCGCGAACGACCACCCACCGGAGAGCGCGACGACCCCGGCGGTGACGATGCGCCAGGCGAGCACCTCGCGTCGTTGCCAGAGGAGCCCGGCGCCGATGCCGACCAGCCCGGCGACGTAGGGCGCGAGCGCCACCGTGTAGTACGGGTGGAAGATCCCGCCCATGAAGCTGAACACCAGGCCGGTGACGAGCAGCGAGCCGCCGAGCACCAGGACCGTGGCCAGCCGCGGGTCACGCCGCCGACGGACCCCGACGGCGACGAGCGCCACGACGAGCAGCACGAGCGCGGTCGGCAGCAGCCACGTCACCTGCGTGCCGAACTCCGAGCCGAACAGCCGCGTCAGCCCGGTCGAACCCCACGACCCCGCGCCGGTCGTCCCGCCGGGCACCACACTGCCGGTCTCGTCGCCGGTGACCCGACCGAGGCCGTTGTAGCCGAAGGTGAGCTCCAGGAAGCTGTTCGTCTGCGAACCGCCGACGTACGGCCGCGCCGAGGCCGGCACGAGCTCGACGATCGCGACCCACCACCCGGCGGAGACCACCACGGCGAGCGCCGCGGCGAGCAGGTGCCCGACCCGTCGGAGCACCGGTCGGGGCGACGCGACGAGGTACACGCCGACCAGGGGCGGCAGCACGAGGAACGCCTGCAGCTGCTTCGTCAGGAAGCCGAGCCCGACGAGCACCCCCGCCCAGACGACCCAGCGCATCCGACCGGACTCGATGCCGCGGAGCGTCAGGGCGATCGCGCCGACCGTCAGCAGGACGAGGAGCGCGTCCGGGTTGTCGTAGCGGAACATCAGGGTCGCCACCGGGGTGGTCGCGAGGACCGCACCGGCGACGAGCGCGGCTCCGGCGGAGAAGCGCCGCCGGACGATCCGGTACAGGACCGCCACCGACGCCACGCCCATGACCGCCTGCGGCACGAGGATCGACCACGAGTTCAGCCCGAACAGCCGGACGGAGATGCCGATCACCCAGAGGAACGCGGGCGGCTTGTCGACCGTGATGGCGTTCGCGGCGTCGGACGAGCCGTAGAAGAACGCCTCCCAGCTCTGGCTGCCCGCCTGCACGGCCGCGGAGTAGAAGGCGTTGGCCCACCCGTTGACGCCGAGGTTCACGACGTACAGCACGCCGGTCACCAGCAGCAGGCCGAGGAACGCGGGGCGCTCCCACCGCGCGGCGTCCGCACGACCGCGGACCAGCCCCGCCAGGCGCTCGCGGAGGGCACGTGGCCCCGGGGTCGGTGGCGGCAGGAGGCGCGGGCGCTCGGCGGGGATCGTCTCGGTCATGCCCCGAGCGTGCGACCCCCACGTGCGCGGATCGTCGGCGCAGCCTTGGACGGCCCTAAGGGACGAGCGACCGGCTCCAGGCGACCTCGCGCGCGAGCTGGCCGGTGGAGCGGAACAGCTCGACCTGGGCCGTCCCGGCGAGGACCGTCGCGAGCTCCTGCCGGTCCGCGGCGACGAAGCCGAGACCCTGCCAGAAGGGGCCGGACCGCCGGCTGAACAGCCAGGCCCGCCGTGCGCCAGCAGCCGACGCCTCGGTCATCGCGAACCGGGCGAGCGCCGCCCCGCGGCCCGAGCCGCGCAGCGTCGGTCCGACGGCCACGCTGCGGAGGAGGGCGTGCCTCCCGTCCGGCCCGGTCTCGTAGCCCGTGGTGCCGACGACGGTGCCGGCCGCATCACGGACCGTCCAGAGACGGACGCCCGGATCGGACAGGCCCGCGACCGTCAGGTCGCACGCCGACAGGAAGGCGTGCACCTCGTCGACGTCCTCCGGCCCGACGCGGACCGGCGTCGGCTCAGCGAGCCGCACGGACCGGCGCGCCGGACGCGTGCGACAGCGGCCAGCGGCGGTCGAGCCGCGGGCCCATCACGGTGTCGAGCAGGAACCGACCGACCGGGTACCGGACGGCCCAGTAGGCCCCCACGAGCAGGAACACCAGCGCCGACCACACGTGCAGGACGAGGAGCACCACGGTGACGATGCCGAACAGCACACCGAGGGCCGTGGACATCGACCAGAAGCCGGCGACGAACCGGTCGCGCGCCGCCTGGTCGGACGCTGCGGCCGCCGCCGCTGCCTCCGTCCGCTCGTCGAGACCGCGGACCCCAGCGTCGAGCGCGGCACCGTCCTCCGCCGCGAAGAGCTCGCGCACCGGCACGTCCAGCGCCCGGGCGATCGCCGACAGCGTCTCGAGGCTCGCCTCGTTGCCCCGCTCGAGCCGTTGCACGGTCCGGACGGCGATCCCGCTCGTCTCGGCCAGTCGTTCCTGGGTCCAGCCCCGCTCGCGTCGGAGGGTGGCGATCCGCATCTCGTTCATGGTGCCGAGCCTAGGAACGCCAGGCACGACAGCACCACGACACGGACACGACAGGCTCCCGACACCTCCCCGACAGCAGGCTCACGCGCCGTTCGGGGCGAACCGGTACCCCATCCCCGACTCGGTCACCAGGTACCGCGGGTGCGACGGTTCCGGCTCGAGCTTCCGTCGCAGCTGCGCCATGTACAGCCGGAGGTACCCGGAGTCGTTGCCGTGCGTCGGGCCCCACACCTCGGTGAGGAGCATCTCGCGCGTCATGAGCCGCCCCGGGTTCGTCACGAGGACCTCGAGCAGTCGCCACTCCGTCGGGGTGAGCCGGATCGCGGGCCCGGTCGGCGGCGTGACCTGCTTCGCGACGAGGTCCACCACGAGGTCCCCGATCGTGACGGTCGGGGTCGCGCCGGCGGTGGCCGCCGCGGTCGCCTGCCGTCGCCCGAGGGCCCGGAGCCGGGCGAGCAGCTCGTCCATCTGGAAGGGCTTGGTCACGTAGTCGTCGGCACCGGCGTCGAGCGCGTCGACCTTGTCCGACGAGTCGGTCCGGCCGGAGAGCACGAGCACCGGCACCTGCGACCAGGCGCGGATGCCCTCGAGCACCCCGATCCCGTCGAGCCGGGGCATGCCGAGGTCGAGCAGCACGATGTCGGGCCGCTCCGTGATCACGGCGTCGATGGCGGCCCGGCCGTCCCGCGCGGTCGCGACGTCGTACCCTCGGGCGGACAGCGTGACGGAGAGCGCCCGGACGAGCTGCGCGTCGTCGTCGGCGATGAGGACCTTCGTGCTCACTTGACATCCACTCCCAGGTGTCCGGCGATCGGCAACCGCACGACGACGGTCAGGCCGCCGCCCGGGGTGTCGTCGACCTCGATCGTGCCGCCCATGCCCTCGGTGAACCCGCGCGCCAGGGCGAGTCCCAGGCCGAGGCCGGTGTCGTTGTCGGTGTCCCCGAGTCGCTGGAACGGCTGGAACACATCGCCCCGCCGGTCCTCCGGGATGCCGGGCCCGTGGTCGGCGACGCGGAGCTCCACACCGCCGCCGAAGGCGCTCGCGGCGACGCGGACCCGGGTGCCCTCGGGGGCGTAACGGCTCGCGTTGGCGAGCAGGTTCACCACCACGCGCTGCAGCAGGCCGGGGTCAGCGAGGACGGGCGGCAGGTCCCCGGGCAGGTCGAGGTCCACGTCGTCCGGGCCGAGCTCGAGCTCGTCGAGCGCGGGGGCGACGACCGTCTCGAGCGCGGTCGGCAGCGGGGTCACGGCGAGCACCCCGGCCTGCACGCGGCTGACGTCGAGCAGGTCGGCCAGCAGCACCGCCAGCTGACGGAGGCTCTCGTCGGCGGTGGTGAGCAGCGCCTCCCGGTCGGCGGCCGACAGCTGGATGTCGGCGGCGTGCAGCGTCTGCACGGCGGCCGAGGCGGCCGCGATCGGCCGCCGCACGTCGTGCCCGACGGCCGCGAGGATCGCGCTGCGGACGCGGTCCGCGGCCGCGATGCGCTCCGCGTCGACCGCGGTGCGGGTGAGCCGACGGTGCTCGACGGCGGCGTCGAGCTGCTGCTCGACGACGCGCAGCAACCGGCGCTGGGTCGGGTCGTCGGGCGCGCCCGCGAACTCCAGGACGGCGCCGGACGGGAGGCCCGTGGTGGCGTCCGGCTCCCCCGCGAACGTCCCCGACGTGGCCGGGACCTCGTCGCCCTGCCGGATCCGCACGCCGGTGAACCCGAAGGCCTCGCGCGTGCGGTCGAGCAGCGCCTGCAGGGCGTCGTCGCCGCGCAGGACGCTGCCGGCGATGCCGACGAGGAGCCCCGACTCGGCCGCCGCCCGACGTGCCGTTCGGCTGCGGCGGGCGGACCGGTCGACCACGAAGCTGACGAGGACGGCGCTGATCACGTACATCACGAGGGCCACGAGGTGCCACGGCTGCTGGACGGTGACCATGTAGAGGGGTTGCACGAAGAAGTAATCGAGGCTCAGCCCGGACAGCACCGCCGTGAAGACCGCCGGCCACATCCCGCCCGTGAGCGCGACGACGAGCACGAGCAGCTGGTACGCGAGCACGTCGACCGTGATGGCGTCCGGGTCGTTGCCGAAGGACAGCAGCCAGGTCAGGAGCGGACCGAGCACGAGCGACACGGCGAACGCCGCCACGATCCGCCCTCGGGACAGGCTGCCGCCGAGCTTCGGCAGCGCGAACCCGCCGCCGGCCCGCTCGTGCGTGACGACGTGGACGTCGATGTCGCCGGACTCGCGGACGACCGTGTTGCCGATCCCGGGCCCGGTCATCGCCGCGGCCAGACGGCTCCGACGACTGACGCCGATGACGATCTGCGTGGCGTCGACCGACCGCGCGAAGCGCACGAGCGTCGACGGCACGTCGTCGCCGACCACCTGGTGGTAGGTGCCGCCGAGCTGCTCGAGCAGGGTGCGCTGCTTGCCGAGGGCCCCGGGGTGCCGTTCGCGCAGCCCGTCGTTCGTCGTGACGTGGACCGCGGCGAGCTCGCCGCCGGCGCTCCGTGCGGCGATGCGGGCACCGCGGCGCAGGAGCGTCTCGCCCTCCGGACCGCCGGTGAGCGCGACGAGGACCCGTTCGCGGGTCTCCCAGCGGTGGTCGATGCCGTGCTCGGCGCGGTAGGCCTTCAGGGCGTCGTCGACCTCGTCGGCGAGCCAGAGCAGGGCGATCTCGCGCAGGGCGGTGAGGTTGCCGAGGCGGAAGTAGTTCGACAGCGCGGCGTCGATGCGGGCGGCCGGGTAGACGAGGCCGTCGGAGAGTCGTTCGCGCAGGGACGCCGGGGACAGGTCGACGACCTCGATCTGGTCGGCGGCGCGCACCACGGCGTCCGGCACGGTCTCCCGCTGCACGGTGCCGGTGATCTCGCGGACGACGTCGCCGAGGGACTGCATGTGCTGGATGTTCACGGTCGAGATGACGCTGATGCCGGCCGCGAGGAGCGCCTCGACGTCCTGCCAGCGCTTCTCGTTCGGGCTGCCGGGCGCGTTCGTGTGGGCGAGTTCGTCGACCAGGGCCACGTCGGGCGCCCGGGCGACCACGGCGTCGAGGTCCATGTCGTCGAGGGCCACCCCGCGGTGCTCGACGACCCGACGGGGGACGACCTCCAGGCCGTCGACGAGCGCGGCCGTGGCGGCACGGTCGTGGGTCTCGACGACGGCGACCACGACGTCGCGGCCCTCGGACCGGAGCCGGTGGCCCTCCTCGAGCATCGTGAACGTCTTGCCGACGCCGGGGGCCGCGCCGAGCAGGACCCGCAGTTTGCCTCGCTTCACGGGCTCATCCTCTCGCTGTTCGCTGCTGGTGCGGTGGTGGGTGGCCGGGGTCGTCCGTGGTGCGGGGCGGCCTCGCACAACCGGAAGCACGTCGCGCCACGCGGTTCCGTGGTTCGAGGTGCTTCCGGTTGTGCGCGCTGCTCCGGCGCCCCGCGCTCAGCGTGCGGCGGCCAGCGCCAGGTTCAGCTCGAGGACGTTCACGACCGGTTCGCCGAGGAACCCGAGCTGGCGCGACTCGGTGTGCTCGTCGACGAGTCTCCGGACCGCCGACTCCGACAGCCCGCGGACCTCGGCGACGCGGGACACCTGCTGCCGCGCGTACTCCGGGCTGATGTCCGGGTCGAGACCGGAACCGGACGCCGTGACCGCGTCCGCGGGGACGTCCGCGGCGGACACCCCGTCGGCCTCCGCCACGGCGGCCCGACGCTCCTCGATGGACTTCACCAGGTCGGGGTTGTTCGGTCCGAGGTTCGAGCCGGACGAGGCGTTCGCGTCGTAGCCCTTCTCGCCGGCGGCACTCGGACGCGACTGGAACCACCGCGCGGACGACGACCCGTCGAACGACTGCCCGATGAGGGACGAGCCCACGACCTTCCCGGAAGAGTCGGTCACCATCGAGCCGTTCGCCTGGTCGTGGAAGGCGGCCTGCCCGACGCCCCACACCGCGAGCGGGTAGGCGACGCCGAGGACGACGGTGGACAGCAGGGTGAGACGGATCGCCACACCGGTGGAACGGAAGAAGGAACGGGAGGAGGAAGCCATGGTTCAGAACCCCGGGATGAGACCGACCACGAGGTCGATCAGCTTGATGCCGATGAAGGGGACGATGACGCCGCCGAGCCCGTAGACGAGCAGGTTGCGTCCGAGGACGGACGACGCCGAGGCCGCCCGGTAGCGCACGCCCCGCAGCGAGAGCGGGATGAGCGCCACGATGACGAGGGCGTTGAAGACGACGGCCGACAGGATGGCCGACGCCGGGCTGTGCAGCCCCATGACGTTGAGCGCCGCGAGGCCGGGGAACGCCAGCTGGAACATCGCCGGGATGATCGCGAAGTACTTCGCGATGTCGTTGGCGATCGAGAACGTGGTGAGCGCCCCGCGGGTGATGAGCAGCTGCTTCCCGATCCGGACGACGTCGATGAGCTTCGTCGGATCGGAGTCGAGGTCGACCATGTTGCCGGCCTCCTTCGCAGCGGTCGTGCCGGTGTTCATCGCCACGCCGACGTCCGCCTGCGCCAGGGCCGGGGCGTCGTTCGTGCCGTCGCCGGTCATCGCGACGAGGTTGCCGCCCTCCTGCTCCCGCTTGATGAGCGCGAGCTTGTCCTCCGGTGTGGCCTCGGCGAGGAAGTCGTCGACCCCGGCCTCGGCGGCGATCGCCTTCGCGGTGCGCGGGTTGTCGCCGGTGATCATCACCGTGCGGATGCCCATGCTCCGGAGCTCGGCGAACCGGGCGGCCATGCCCTCCTTCACGACGTCCTTGAGGTGCACGACGCCGAGCAGCGCGACCGACCCGTCGGGCGAGCGGCGTCCGACGACGAGCGGCGTCCCGCCCTGGTCGGAGACCTCGGCGACGGTGGCGTCGATCGACGCGACGACCGCGGCGTCGGCGGGACCGGCCCAGGCGAGCACGGCCGCTGCTGCGCCCTTGCGGATCTGCGACCCGTCGGCCAGGTCGAGCCCGGACATGCGGGTCTGCGCGGTGAACGGCACCTCGACGGCCCCGGCGGGCAGGCCCGTGGCGGCTCCGGCGGCGAGCGCGAGGTCGACGATCGAGCGGCCCTCGGGCGTGCCGTCCGCGGCGCTGGACAGCGCGGCGGCGGCCGTGAGGTCGGCCTCGGTCACCCCGGGCACCGGCACGAAGCGGGAGGCCCGGCGGTTGCCGTACGTGATCGTGCCGGTCTTGTCGAGGAGCAGCGTCGTGATGTCGCCGGCGGCCTCGACCGCCCGGCCGGACATCGCCAGGACGTTGTGCTGCACGAGGCGGTCCATGCCGGCGATGCCGATCGCGGAGAGCAACGCCCCGATGGTCGTCGGGATGAGGCAGACGAGCAGGGCGATGAGCACCGGCACGCTGACCGTCGCACCGACCAGGCCGGCGATGGGCTGCATGGTCAGGCAGACGATCACGAACACGATCGACAGCGAGGCGAGCAGGATGTTCAGCGCGATCTCGTTCGGCGTCTTCTGCCGGGCCGCACCCTCGACGAGCCGGATCATCCGGTCGATGAAGGTCTCGCCGGGCGTCGACGTGATCCGCACGACGATCCGGTCGGACAGCACGCGGGTCCCGCCGGTGACGGCGCTCCGGTCACCGCCGGACTCGCGGATGACGGGAGCGGACTCACCGGTGACCGCCGACTCGTCGACGCTCGCGATGCCCTCGACGACGTCGCCGTCGCCGGGGATCACCTCGCCCGCCACAACGACCACGACGTCGCCCTTGGCCAGGTCGACCGAGGCGATGTCCTCGGTCTCGTTCGTCAGCGCGGCGGCGTCGGCGGCGTCCCAGCGCAGGACGCGTCGTGCCGAGGTCGTGAAGCGGGTCTTGCGGAGCGTGTCGGCCTGGGCCTTGCCCCGCCCCTCGGCGACCGCCTCGGCCAGGTTCGCGAAGACGACGGTGAGCCAGAGCCACACCGCGATCGCGGCGGTGAACACGGACGGTTCGACGAAGGCGGTGACGGTGGTGAGCGCGGCGCCGACCTCGACGATGAACATGACGGGGTTCCGCCACATCAGGCGCGGGTCGAGCTTGCGCAGGGCGCCCGGCAGACCGGCCGCCAGCTGGCGGGGTCCGAACGCGGACGAGCGGGTGACCGGCCGGGAGGCGCTGCTCGCCTCCGCCTCGGCGGTCGCGGTGGACGGGGTGGTCGGGGTGGACACGGGTTCGGTTCCCATCAGGAGAGGGCCTCCGCGAGCGGGCCCAGGGCGAGCACGGGGAAGTAGGTGAGTGCGGTGACGATCACGGCGACCGCACCGAGCAGGCCGATGAACAGCGGCCGGTGCGTGGGCAGCGTGCCGACGGTCGCCGGCACCTTGTCCTGCGCCGCGAGCGACCCGGCGAGCGCCAGGACGAGCGCGATCGGGACGAAGCGGCCGAGCAGCATCACGACGCCGAGCGCGGAGTTCATCCACGTCGTGTTCGCGGTCAGACCGCCGAACGCCGAGCCGTTGTTGTTCGCGCCCGAGGTGAAGGCGTAGAGCAGCTCGGAGAGCCCGTGGTTGCCCGGGTTGAAGATGCTCGTGCCGAGGACCTGCTCGCGGACGCCCGGGATCACCAGGGACAGTCCCGTGCCGAGCAGCACCAGGGTCGGCGTGACGAGGATGTACAGCGCGGCGAAGGTCATCTCGCGGGCGCGGATCTTCTTGCCGAGGTACTCCGGCGTCCGGCCGACCAGGAGCCCACCGATGAACACCGTGATGACGGCGAGCACGAGCATGCCGTAGAGACCGGACCCGACACCGCCGGGGCTGATCTCGCCGAGCATCATGTTGACGAGCGCCATCATGCCGCCGATCGGCGTGAAGCTGTCGAACATGCCGTTCACCGCACCGGTGGAGGTGGCGGTCGACGTCGTGCCGAACAGGGTCGTGCCGAGGATGCCGAAGCGCACCTCCTTGCCCTCCATCGCGGCACCGGCCGCCTGGGTGGCGCTGCCGCCGCCCGCGAGCTCGGCGATCGACATCACCGAGAGCGACACGAGGAAGATCGCGCCCATCACGGCGAGGATCGCGTACCCCTGGCGGTCGTCCCCGACGAGGCGTCCGAAGGTCCGGGGCAGCGAGAACGGGATGACGAGCATGAGGAAGACCTCGACGAGGTTCGTCCACGCCTGCGGGTTCTCGAACGGGTGCGCCGAGTTGGCGTTGAAGTAGCCGCCACCGTTCGTGCCGAGCTCCTTGATCGCCTCCTGCGACGCGACGAAGCCGTCGGGGATGTGCTGGGTGCCGCCCGCGAGCGTCGTGACGTCCACCCCGCCGCCCCACGACTGCACGACGCCGCCGGCGACCAGCACGATCGCGAAGACGAAGGCGCCCGGGAGCAGGAGCCGACCGGTGCCGCGGACGACGTCGACCCAGACGTTGCCGAGCGTGCCCGACCTCCGGCGTGCGAACCCGCGCACGAGGGCGACGGCGACGGCGAGACCGACCGCGGCGGACAGGAAGTTCTGCACCGCCAGGCCCGCCATCTGCACGGTGTAGCCGACGGTGGCCTCGGGCGAGTACGACTGCCAGTTCGTGTTCGCCACGAAGGACGCCGCGGTGTTGAACGCGAGCGCCGGTCCGACGTTCGGCAGCCCGAGGTCACCGGGCAGCACGACCTGGATGCGCTGCAGCAGGTACACGAGCAGGACCCCGACGGCGCTGAAGAGCAGCACGCCGCGCAGGTACGCGGGCCAGGACTGCTCGGCGTCCGGGTCGACACCGATCACCCGGTACACACCGCGCTCCAGGCGGGCGTGCTTCGTCGGGGTGTACACGCGGGCCATCCAGTCGCCGAGCGGTCGGTACGCGACGACGAGGAGCAGGACGAGCGTGGCGACCTGGGCGATGCCGGCCCAGGTGTCGGCAGCGGAGCCCGCCATCAGAAGCGCTCCGGATGGACCAGTGCCCACACCAGGTAGACGACCGATGCGATGCCGAGGACGGCGGCGGCGATGGTGACGACGATCACAGTCGCTCCACCCCCTTGGCGATGAGTGCCACCACACCGAACACGGCGAGGACACCGGCGACGACGAAGACGTCGAACACGAGGGACTCCGTAACTTGCTGCGGGCCCGACGCCGGGCGGCGCGGACCGCACCACGTGTGGTGCGGAACCGATGCTGGATCCGACGCCGCGCCTCCAGGCCGCTCCTAACGGGATCCTCACGCCCTTCTAGCGGACGCTTGCGCCGTCCTGACGCCCCGCTGCCGCCCGGAGGCGATCCGCGAGTTCCGCGACCGCCCGCCGCAGTTCCTCCGGCCCCTCGACCCGGAACGCCACCGCCGACGCGGCGAACGCGGCGGCCAGGCCCTCCCACGACCAGGACCCCCTGGTGACCCGGCACCGTCCGTCGTCGAGCGGCTCGACCACGGCGTCGTCGGGCAGGTACGGGGCCAGCCGTGCGGCGTCCTCCGCCGTGACGACGACGGACCCCGTGCACGGCCACGCATCGTCGCGCTCGGAACCCTTGAAGCGTGCGGACACGAACGCGGCGGGGTCCCCTCCGGGGACGGGACGCGGGACGAAGGCCAGCCGGGTGCGCATCCGCGGTGCCATCCGGTCCACGCGGTGGGTCCGCCAGTCGTCGTGCTCCGGGTCCCACGACAGCAGGTACCACCGGCCGTTCCGGGCGACGACCGCGTGCGGCTCCACCCGGTGCTGGGTGTCCCGCTCGCCGTACCCGAAGCGCAGGACCTCGTGCCGGTGCACCGCCTCGCTGACGGCGACGAGCACGTCCGGGTCCACGCGCGGGCCACCGGGCGCCGTCACCGCGTCGACCAGGTCGACGCGGTGACGCAGGCGTTCGGGCATGACCTGGCGCACGGTCGCGAGCGCCCGCACGGAGGCCTCGGCGATGTCCGCACCGGACGCCGGCGCCACCGCGAGCGCGAGGGCGATCGCGACCGCCTGCTCGTCGTCGAACAGCAGGGGCGGCAGGTCGGACCCCGCTGCCAGGCGGTAGCCGCCCGCCGGGCCGCGGACGGACTCGACCCGGTAGCCGAGTTCGCGGAGCCGGTCCACGTCGCGCCGCAGGGTCCGGGGGCTGACGACCAGGCGCTCGGCGAGCTCGTCCCCCGACCACTCGCGGTGCACCTGCAGCAGGGAGAGCAGGGCGAGCATGCGGGAGGACGGGTCGGCCATGTCTCCCATCCTCGTCCGAGAAGCGGCCACGATCTGACCGCAATGCCGGTCACACTCGTCCCATGAGCATCGAGACCACGACCCACATCAACTTCGACGGACGGGCCCGCGAGGCCCTCGACTTCTGGGCGGCAGCCTTCGGCGGCACCGTGCAGGCGACCACCTACGGTCAGATGGGTGCCTCGCAGGACCCCGCCTGGGCCGACCGGATCGTCTTCGGACAGGTCACCACCGAGGCCGGCTTCCGCATCATGGCGTTCGACGTCTGGCCGGACCAGCCGTACGACCAGGGGGCGAACGCGTTCTACGTCTTCGTGCACGGCGACGACGCCGACGAGGTCACGCGGTACTGGGAGGCACTGTCCGAGGGCGCCGAGGTCCGGCAGCCGCTCGCTCCCTCGCCGTGGGCGCCGCTCGCCGGGCAGCTGCGCGACCGCTTCGGTGTCGTGTGGCAGCTCGACGTCGCGTCCGAGGCCAGCTGACGGCCGTCGTCAGTCGGCGGCCCGGACCGTGAAGGAACCGAACGCCGCCGCGCAGCTCCCGGAGGTGTCCGAGCAGGGTGTGGAGTCCCAGTCGTCGATGCCGAACACGGCGTCGCCGACCGGGAAGTCCCGCGGCAGCGTCACCGACGCCGACCACGATCCGTCGAACGACTCCGCGCTGCGGAAGGCGACCTCGGGCCCGTCCGCCTGCGGGACGGTGGCGACGACGTGCCACCCACCGTCGGGCACCGGGGCGTCGCAGCGGTCCGCGGAGCGGAGCGTCACGGTGGCCCCCGGCTGCCCGGTGCCCGGGGAGACGGTCAGGAGCGGGACGCACCAGTCGCGTCCCGCTTCCCCGTTCGAGGACGACGTGCACGCCGACAGCCCCACACCGATCCCGAGCGCCAGCACGCCCGCGACGACCCCCGCGACCCGGAACCCCATGGGCAGACCCTAGGGAGTCAGCGCACCGGCGTCCAGGTGCTCACCGTGACGGCCGCGGTGACGGTCGTCGGCGCGAAGGTGCGTCCGGGGTCGACGTGGTGGTGGCTCGGGCCCATGTGGACGACGTCGTGCACGTCGTCGGCGGACAGCTCCATCGTCCACGTGCGGTCCTCGGAGGACCGGAGCGCGAACGACGGCGTCAGCGAGTCGTGCAGGCGCCGCTCCTTCTCCGGGTCGACCGCGATGGTCGCCTCCGCGAGCTCCGCCAGGTGGCCGGTCCGCGGGGTCACCACCGCCAGCACCCCCTCCGGGTGCAGCACCCGCGCGTACTCGCGCTGGTTGCGGGGCGCGAAGACGTCCAGCACGACGGCGGCTGCGTCGTCGACGACCGGGAGGCGCTCGGTCACGTCCCCGACGACCGCTCCCGCCCGCTCGTGGACGCGTGCCGCCCGTCGGATCGCGACCGCGGACAGGTCCAGCGCGACCCCGAGACGGGCGGCGACGGCGTCTGTCGGGGCCGGGTCGGGCCTCCCGTCCGGCCTGCCGTTCGGTCTGCCGTCCAGGGCGTGTGCGAGGTAGGTGCCCGGGCCGGACCCAACGTCGAGGACGACCCCGGGCGCGGTCGCGTCGGCGACCACCGCCGCGAGCGCCCGCTCGACGGGCGCGTAGTGCCCGCGGCCGAGGAACCGGATGCGCGCGTCGACCATCGCCGGGGTGTCCGCGGTGAGGGCACGGCGCTTCGCGGGCAGGAGCGTCAGGTGACCCTGCTTCGCCTCGTCGAACCGGTGGCCGGTCGCGCAGCCGACCGTGCCCGCGGCGACGCGACCGAGCGGCTCGGCGCAGACGGGGCAGGCGAGCACGGGGAGCAGGTCGTCGCGCACCGACCCAGCGTACGGGCGTCGGGGCGGTGGACCGTCGGCGCCTCGTTCGGGGGACTCGGAGGGAACCGGCGTCTGATTGCAATGTGCAACTTCGACGGCGGTCCCCCTGGTCGGCGCTCCTGCCCGCCTCGGTCGTCGTCGCGACGGCCGCACACGACCTGGACGGCCCCCTCACCGACGAGGAGGACGCCGCCGTCGCCACGGCACTGCCGGCACGCCGCGCGGAGTTCGTCACCGGCCGGGTGCTCGCGCGCCGCGCCCTCGCTGCGATCGGCGTGACGTCCGGGTCCGTCGCCGTCGCCCGGAGTGGCGCGCCGGTGTGGCCCGAGGGCGTCGTCGGCACGATCACGCACTGCTCCGGGCTCCGCGCGTGCGCGGTCGGGCTGCAGGACCAGCACACCGCCGTCGGCATCGACGCGACGCCGGCTGCACCGTTGCCCGCCGGGGTGCTGGCACGCATCGCCGACCCGGCGAGCGCGCCCGTCGCGGCCGGTCTCGCCGCCCTGCGGCGGATCGGGGTTGAGAGTCCGGACAGCGTGCTGCTGGCCGCGTCCGAGGCGGTCGCGAAGGCACGGACGACGGCGCACGGCGGCTGGTTCGGCATCGACGGCGCGGAGATCGACCTGCGGCCGGACGGCTCGTTCGGGGCCGTCGCCCGACGGGGACCCGCGTTCACCGCGGTCGGACGCTGGGAAGTGGACCGGGGGACGGCGCTGGCGGGCACCACGCTCGCCGAGCGCTGACGTGGGGGCGCGGGGGCGCACCCGTGACGAGGAAGGGACGAGGACGATGGACCAGGGACACGACGAGCAGGACGAGGACACGTCGATCGCGGCGGTGTTCGCACGGCACGCGGAGCGCCCGGCGCTCCGGCAGCGGACGGGGACGGCCGTGACCGACACGAGCTACCGCGAGCTCTGGGACCGGGCGGGTGCGCTCGCGGCGGTGCTCGCCGAGACCGTCTCGCCCGGGGACCGGGTGGCGGCACTGGGTGCGGTGAGCGCGGACGGCGTGACGCTCGACCTGGCCTGCTCGATCCTCGGGGCGGTGAGCGTCCCGCTCCAGGCGAGCGCACCGGTCGCGGCGCTCCGCGCGATCGTCGACGAGACCACCCCGGTGTGGCTCGCGGTGTCGGCCGAGCAGGCGGCGACGGCGCGGGCGGTCGTCGAGGCGTCGGACACCGGCGTCCGCACGCTGCTGCTCGACGGCGTGGACACCGGGCACGTCGAGGACGACGCGACCCCCGCGGTCCCGACCCTCGACGAGCTCGTGGCCCGGGGCGCCGACCTGCCTCGTCCGACGACGTGGCGTCCCGCGGCCGGGGAGGACCCGCTCGCGCTGCTGCTCTACACGTCGGGCAGCACCGGGACCCCGAAGGGCGCGATGTACACGCACCGGATGGTGGAGCGGCTCTGGCACGCCCTCCGGCCCGACCACCCCGAGGCCGAGGTCGTCGGGTACGCCTACCTGCCGACGAGCCACCTCACCGGACGGGCCGCACTGCTGGCGACGCTCGGCCGCGGGGGCACGGTCGCCCTCGCCACCTCGACCGACCTGTCGACGCTGTTCGAGGACCTGCGGGTGTTCGCACCGACCGAGCTCGTCCTCGTGCCCCGCGTCGCCGAGATGATCCGGCAGGAGGGCGACCGCGAGGAGCAGCGACGCCTCGCAGCGGACACCGACGCCGCCGCGGGCACCGACGCCGCCGCGGTCCATGCCGCCGTGCAGGCGGACCTGCGGGTCCGGGCCCTGGGCGGCCGCGTGCGCCAGGCGGTCTGCGCGAGCGCGCCGCTGACCCCGGAGCTCCGCGCCTGGGTCGAGGGCTGCCTCGGCACCCCACTGCACGACCTGTACGGCTCGACCGAGGCGGGCAGCATCCTGCGGGACGGCGTCGTCCAGCAGCCGCCGGTCACCGAGCACAAGCTCGTCGACGTGCCGGAGCTCGGCTACCGCGTCACCGACCGTCCCCACCCCCGGGGCGAACTGCTCGTGAAGAGCACGGCCGTGATCCCCGGGTACTTCCACCGTCCGGACGTCACCGCGGCCGTCTTCGACGAGGACGGCTTCTACCGGACCGGCGACGTGATGGCGCAGACCGGACCGGACACCTACGAGTACCTCGACCGACGCAACAACGTCATCAAGCTCTCGCAGGGCGAGTTCGTCGCGGTCTCCGCGCTCGAGGCGACGTTCGGCGGGACGCCCGGGGTCCGGCAGGTCGCCCTGCACGGGGACAGCCGCCACGCGTTCCTGCTCGCCGTCGTCGTCCCCACGGACCCTGGGGCCTCGGAGCGCGACGTCCTCGCCGCCCTGCAGCGCACCGCCCGCGAGCACGGCCTCGCCCCGTACGAGGTCCCCCGCGCCGTGGTCGTCGAGCCGGAGCCGTTCACGGTCGAGAACGGGATGCTCTCGGACGCCCGCAAGCTCCTGCGTCCCCGCCTCACCACCCGCTACGGTGACCGGTTCGCAGCGGTGTACGACGCCGTCGCCGAACAGCAGAGCGGCACCCTCGTCGCGGCACTGCGCGAGCACGTCGAGGACGAGACGACCGTCGACACGGTGGTCCGCGCCGCCCGCGAGTTCCTCGGCGCCGAGGTCTCGACGGAGACCGCCGCAGCCGCCCGCTTCTCCGACCTCGGCGGCGACTCGCTGTCCGCACTGACGTTCTCCGGGATCCTCGAGGACGTCTTCGACGCCGAGGTGCCCGTCGGCGTCATCACCGACCCGACCAACGACCTGGCCGCCGTGGCCGCCTTCGTCGAGCGCTCCGCCGCGGACGACCGGCCCACCGTCACCCGCGTGCACGGTGCCGACCCGACGGTGCTGCGGGCGGAGGACCTGCGCCTCGACCGGCTGCTCGGCACGGTGCCGGACCCGGTGGACCGGGCCGCGTGCGACGCCGGTGTCCGGACGGTCGTGCTGACCGGGGCGAACGGCTACCTCGGCCGCTTCACCGTCCTCGACTGGCTCGAGCGTCTCGCCCCCGTCGGCGGCACGCTCGTCTGCGTCGTGCGCGGTGCCGACGACGTCGACGCGCGCCGGCGCCTGGACGCCGCGTTCGCCGCCGACCCGGCCTTCGCCGCCCGCGTCGCCGAGCTGGACGACGCGCTCGAGGTCATCGCCGGCGACGTCAGCGAGCCGCGGTTCGGGCTCGACGAGGGGCGCTGGCGGGGCCTCGCCGCCCGGTTGGACCTCGTCGCGCACGCGGCCGCCCTCGTGAACCACGTGCTGCCGTACGCCGCCCTGTTCGGCCCGAACGTCGTCGGGACCGCCGAGGCGATCCGCCTGGCGATCGCCGCCGGCAGCGTCCCGGTCACGTTCGTGTCGAGCGTCGCGGTCGCCGGCGGAGCCCGTCCGAGCGCCACCGAGGTCGCCGACCCGGACGCACCGGCCGCCCTCGACGAGCGCGCCGACGTCCGCACCACGATCCCGCAGTGGACGCTCGGCGACGAGTACGCGAACGGGTACGGCGCGAGCAAGTGGGCGAGCGAGGTGCTGCTCCACGAGGCGCACGACCACCACGGCGTCCCGGTCGCGGTGTTCCGCTCCGACATGGTGCTGGCGCACCCCCGCTGGCGCGGCCAGGTCAACCTGCCGGACGTCTTCACCCGCCTGGTCTGGAGCGTGCTCGCCACGGGCCTCGCCCCGGCGTCCTTCGTCCGTCGCGACCCGGACGGCGGTGTGCAGCGGTCGCACTACGACGGGTTGCCCGCGGACTTCACGGCCGCGGCCCTCGACGCGATCGGTGCGTCGGTGACGGAGGGGTTCCACACGTACAACGTCGTGAACCCGCACGACGACGGCGTCTCGCTCGACACCTTCGTCGACTGGCTGGTCGAGGACGGCCACGACGTCGAGCGCGTGACCGACCACGGCGAGTGGGTCGAGCGGTTCCGCTCGGCGCTCGAGGCGATGCCCGACGAGGACCGCGCCCGTTCGGTCCTGCCGCTCCTGCACGCGTTCGCCCTCCCCGAGGAGCCGCACGCCGGTTCCGCGATCCCCGCGGACGCGTTCTCCGCCGCGGTCCGGCGGGTCCGTCCGCTCGGGTCGCCGGACGTGCCGTCCCTCGACCACGCGCTGATCACGAAGGTCGCCGACGACCTCGCCTTCCTGGGGCTGCTCCCGCCGGCGCGCGTCAGCGCGCCCTGACGGGCGGTCGGACCGCCGGACGGGAGGCACGGTGCCGGCCCGCACCGTGCCTCCCGTCCGCAGACCGTCGCGACCGGCCCCGTCAGGGCCTGTCTGACCGGGACCGCCGCTGGCAGGATCGATCGGGTGAAGACACTGGAGTTGCCACAGACCGACCTCACCGCGTCCGACGTCGTCGTCGGCCTCATGCGGATCAACGACATGAGCGACGAGGACATCCGCGCGCTGTACTCGGCGTCACGGGACGCGGGCGTCACCATGTTCGACCACGCGGCCGTCTACGGCGTCTGGCACGGGTGCGAGCAGCGCTTCGGCGAGGCCGTCACCCTGTCGTCGTCCGAGCGCGCCGACATCCAGCTGCAGACCAAGGTCGGCATCCGGCCGACCCCGAACGGCGCGTACTTCGACTTCTCGTACGAGCACATCATCGAGTCCGTGCAGGAGTCGCTCGAGGCGCTGCGCACCGACTACGTCGACGTCCTGCTCCTGCACCGCCCCGACGCCCTGGTCGAGCCGGAGGAGGTCGCGAAGGCCTTCGACGAGCTCCACGCCGCCGGCAAGGTGCACCACTTCGGCGTCTCGAACCACACTCCCGGCCAGGTCGAGCTGCTCAAGCAGCACGTCCGGCAGCCCCTCGCGTTCAACCAGGTGCAGCTGAGCATCACGCACGCGAACGTCATCGCGCAGGGCGTCGTGGCGAACATGGGCGCCCTCGACCAGTCGGTCGACCGCGACAACGACATCCTCAACCACGCCCGGATGAACGGCATCACCCTGCAGGCCTGGTCGCCGTTCCAGAAGGGCTTCTTCGACGGCGTCTTCCTCGGCGACCGCGAGCAGTACGCCGAGCTGAACGACGTCCTCGAGGAGGTCGCCGCGGCACACGGGGTCACCCCGACCGGCATCGCGGTGGCGTGGATCACCCGGCACCCGGCGCACTTCCAGGTGGTGCTCGGCACGACGAACCCGCAGCGCGTCCGGGACTCGGCCGCGGGGTCGGACGTCGTGCTCTCGCGCGAGGAGTGGTACCGGATCTTCACGGCCGCGGGGCACACCGTCCCCTGACCGGCCGCCGCAGCCCGGCCGTTGCCGGGCACGCCCCGCACAACCGGAGGCACCTCGCGCCGCGCGATCACGTGGCGCGAGGTGCCTCCGGTTGTGCACCGGCACGTCGCGCCACGAGATGGCTCCGGGCGCGGCTCCGGCTCCGGCTCTGGCTCCGTGCCGCTAGTCGGCCGTTGGCGCGCTCGGCACGTGCACGTCCGTGGGCGACACCCGCGCCGGGTCGGCCGAGGCGCCACCGACGACGTCGAACGAGATGCCGAGCTCGGCGGCGGTCTCCTCGTCGAGTTCGAGCCCGTCCTGGCTGACCTGGTCCTCTGGGATGGCACGACCCTTCGACGGGTCCCACGAGTTCGCGAACGACATGCGGACGAGCATGCCGCCCGCGGCTGGCAGCGAGGTGGCAGTGCGCCCGGGGTGGCAGTGCGCCCGAGGTGTCAGAGGTCCTCGGGGTGCAGCCGGTCGCCGGCCTCGGGCCGACGGAACACCGGACCGCCGCCGGCCTCGTCCTCGTCCTCGTGGGAGACCGGCGAGACGGCGGGGTCGGCGGAGTCGGGCCCGACGTCGGCGCCGCGGTCCTCCTCGACCTCGACCTCCGTCTCGGTCTCGTCCCGGTCCGGCACCGTCCCGTCCACGGGGAGGTCGGCGCCGGGCTGCTGCGGATCGAACGGTGTGCTCATCGACATGACCGGAGCATGCTCCCGGCGGGTGAACGCGGGGTCAACCCTGTCCGTCCGCCGCGATCAGCTCGAGCTGCGTGAGCGGGATCGACGACTCCGCGGTGAACGAGAACGCGTCCCCCCGCGCCACGGACCGGAACACCCGGGTCTGCCCCGCGTGCTCGAAGACCGCGTCCTGCACGACCGACTCCCGGTCCCCGAGCGTCGTCCGCCACGAGTACGTCCCCGGCTCGGCGACCGTGACCGTCACGAGCGACGCGTCGGCGCCCGGCGTCGACACCGACAGCGTCTCGCCGGGTGACAGCACGCGCACCGTCCTGCCGGTGTCGTCGGTCAGGGGCGAGGCACCGACGGGCAGCAGGTCGACGGGGACGTCGCGGTACCCGTGCACCTCGGACGCGGAGACCGGCCGGGTGTCGGACGCCCACCCGGTCGGTTCCTCGGACAGCGTGAACACGATGCGGGACGCGGCGACGACGACCTCGTGCGGGATGCTCACCGACGTCCAGGGCGAGCCGTCGACCGTCACCGACGCGACGTACGCACCCGTGGAACCGTCGGCGACCTCGATGACGGTGGGCGCGCCTCCCGGCTGCTGCAGCACCGTCCGCCGGACCGACGGCGGCACGAGCACGTACGTGCCGGTCGACGGCGCCAGCGGGTACAGGCCGATCGTCGCGAAGACGTACCAGGCGCTCATCTCGCCGTTGTCCTCGTCGCCCGGGTACCCCTGCCCGAGGTCGGAGCCGACGAACAGCCGTTCGAGGCACTCCCGGGCGATCCGGTGTGCGTCGTCGTGCCGTCCCGAGAACATCGGGAAGAACGGGATGTGGTGCGCGGGCTGGTTCGACAGCCCGAGCATGCCCATCCGGACGTCCCGAGCCTCGGTCATCTCGTGGATGGCGAAGCCGTACGAGCCGGACCGGTCGGTCGCGCCGGTCTCGGGCGTCGCGAAGAAGGCCTCGAGTGCGGCGTCGAAGCGGGCCGGGCCGCCGTGCAGGTCGACGATGCCGGCACCGTCGTGCGGCGCCGTGAACGCGGTCCCCCACGCGTTCGTCTCGGTGTAGTCGTCGCCCCAGTCGCGCGGGTCGAACGCGGCGCCGCCCCGCCAGGACCCGTCCGGCTCGCGTCCGATGAAGAAGCCGCGCTCGCGGTCGAAGACGTTCCGGTACTGCAGGGAGCGGCGGGCGAACCACTCCGCCTCGGCCTCGTACCGGCTGAGGTCCTCCGGCGTGGTGGCGCGCGAGGCGAGCAGGCCCGCCATCACCGCGATCCCCCAGTCGTTGATCGCCGCGTCGAGGGTCCAGCTCATCCCCTCGGAGGTCGCGGTGTCGACGTGGCCGCGGAAGGCGGCCGGGAGGCTCCCCTTCCGTCCGACACGCTCGTCCCGCGGCGGGACGGTCGCGTTCCGCACCGCGCTCCGGTACGCCTCCGCCAGGTCGAAGCCCGGCACGCCCTTCACCGCGAGGTCCGCGAAGACCGTGTCGCTCGTGGTGCCGGTCATCACGTCCTCGGCACCGGGGGCGCTCCACCGGGGCGTCCACCCGCCGTCGTGGAAGTGCTCGACGAAGCCCTGCGCGAGGGCGCCCGCCGTGTCCGGGGTGAGGAGCGCGAGCAGCGGCCAGGCGGTCCGGTAGGTGTCCCAGAACCCGTTCGTCGTCGTGAAGGGTCCCTCGACGGCCTCGGGCCCGGGCTCGTCGCGGATCGGGTCGACGAGCACCGACCCGTACGGGGAGCGGTGCCGCGGGACGCCGTCGCGAGCGGTCTCGCCGGCGTGGTTCGGGTACAGGAAGAGCCGGTACAACCCGGAGTACAGGCTCGTGAGCTGGTCGGGGGTCGCCCCCTCGACGGTGCACGTGGCGAGCGCCGCCGTCCACTCCTGTTCGGCGTGCGCGAGCACCGCGTCGACGGATCCGGCGGCCGCCGCGTTCGCCCGGGCGTCCTCGACCGAGACGGTCGAGATCCCGACGACCACGTCGGCGGCGCCGGCGGTGCTGATCCAGCCGCCGAGCACGTCGCCGTCCACCGTGGTGTGGTCGGCGGTCGCGCCGCCGACGCGCACGTGCAGGTGGTGCGGCGGGGTGCCCGGGCGGTCGTCGAGCACGCACTCGACGACCGCGGTGCCGTCCTCGAGCGACACGGTGACGTCGGCGGCACGGCCGTGGTGGTCGAGCACGACGGAACGCGTACCGGTGAACCGGAAGCCGAGCGCGAAGTCGTGCGCCGTCATCGTCGCCGTGACGCCCCGGTCGAGGGCGACCCGGTACCGGTGCGGGCCGTCCTCTTCCTCGTCGTGGTCGAAGCCGAGCGCCCGGGCCACCCGGTCGGTGTCCGGGACGTCGAGCGGCGAGGGCATCACCTGGAAGACCCCGCGGTCCCCCATCCAGGGCGAGGGGATGTGGCTCGTGGCGAAGGCCTGCAGCGCGGGACGCACGCGGCCGTCCTCGGTGACGACGCTGTGCTCGTGGTACGCGTACGGCCACCGGTTGCTCGACGCGTCGGTCATCGGCAGGCCGAACACCCCGCCGTGCGGCAGTCCGACGAGCGGGGCGGTGTTGCCGCGGGAGAACCGGGACGAGGCCTGCGTGCCGCGGGTCGTGCGGAC
This sequence comes from Curtobacterium sp. ME26, assembly GCF_903970945.1. NCBI lineage: Bacteria > Bacillati > Actinomycetota > Actinomycetes > Micrococcales > Microbacteriaceae > Curtobacterium > Curtobacterium sp. ME26. Next base: position 117,053 of record NZ_CAJCKG010000001.1, on the reverse strand, counting down.
GTGCTCGAGCGGGGTGTCGGGGACCGGTCGGGCCGGGGCGATCCGGACGTCGTCGAGCCAGCCGCGCAGGGCGGGCCGCGCGTCGTCGTCGGACGGGGGCGGCGTGGCTGAGCCGAGCCGTGCCTCCAGGCGGTCGACGACCCGTCCCGCGAACGGCGTGAGGTCGACCGCACGACGGTTCCACTGGTCCACCCACTGGGTGCGTGCCGCGGCCTGCGCGTCCGACGTCAGGGCGGTGCCGTACTGGTCCGTCGCGGTGCCGCCGACGCGCGAGCCGTCCGTGAACACGACGTCGACCACGAAGGCGGTGGCGTCCCAGAAGTGTGCGAGGTCGGCCTCGTCCGGTTCGTCGCGCCCCGCGGGCAGGGTGCGCTCGGGGAACCAGACCCACGACAGCTCGTCGCCCACCGCGACGGTCCGTCCGGCGAGCTCCGGGACGACGGCCACGACCTCGTCCGCACCGTCGGGTCGTTCGACCAGCCAGCCCTCGGCCGAGGTCCAGCCGACGCCGTTCCGGGCCGCCACGGCCGTCGTCGGGCCACCGCTCCGTCGCAGTTCACGCACCCGGCAACCCTATTTGCTCCACCGTGTCGACGAAAGCCTGACCGAGCCGCGTCAGCCCTTGCCGTGTCCCTTGCCCGGGCCCTCCGTCAGCGACCCCACGGTGGTGTCGACCGTCGTGTCGGCCGCCCCGGTGCCGTCGCCCTTGTCCTTGCCCTTGCCGCTGTTGCTCCCCGGCCCGTTGCCGTTGCCGTTGTTCCCGGTCCCGCCCTGCGGTCCCTGCACGGGGTTCGACGCCGGACCGCCCGGCTGCGGGCCGACCGTCGGGTCGTCCACGGGCTGGCTGGGCTGCTGCTCGGGCTCGCTCGGCTCCTGCGACGGCTCGCTCGGCTGCTGCTCCGGCTCGCTGGGCTCCTGCGACGGCTCGCTGGGCTGCTGCTCCGGCTGACTCGGCTGCTGCTCCGGCTCGCTCGACTGGTCGGACGGGGTCGAGGACTGCCCGGACTCGGTCGGAGCGGGGGTGGTGTCGTCCCCGCCGCGGTTGAGGGCGGCCAGCGCGACGCCGATCCCGGCGAGCACGAGGAGCACGACGACGACCGCGGCGATGATCGGCCCGCGGCGCCGCTTCGACCCGTCGTCGGCGGTGGCCGCGGTCCGGCCGGGTCCACCCGTACCGCCCGCAGCCGCAGCCGCACCGCCCGCAACCGCACCGCCAGCGGCGGCACCAGCGGCCGCGCCGCGCTGGGTGCCGAGCACCGTCGTCGCGACGTCGTCGTGCCCCGACGGGCGAGGGGTGGGTGTCGTCCGGTCGTACGCCCGCGTGGCGTCGTCCGGACTGCCCGCCGCAGCTGCGGTGGGCATCGCCCGGGTCGCCTCGTCGGCGGATGCGGCGGCCGCGGCGGCTGCACCACCGGCGCCGAGTGCGGCACCGCCGACCGCCGCCGCGCCCGCCGCCGCGGGGGTGAGGGCTCCGGGGGCGCCGGGCAGCAGCTGCGTGGCCGGCGCGCTCCCGTCGCGCTCGAGGGCCCGCAGACGCCGTGCCGCCTCGGCCGCGGTCGGCCGCTCGGCGGGGTCCTGCGCCGTCATGACGTGCAGGAGCGTGCGCCAGGCGGTGGGCAGGTGCTGGTCGATGACCGGACCGCGGGTGAGCCGCGCGGTGGCCGACTCGACGGCGGTGCCGGGGAAGGGCCGCTCACCGGTCAGGCTCTGCAGGAGCATGAGCCCGAGGGCGTAGACGTCGGCCTGGCCGGTGATCTCGCGCCCGAGCACCTGCTCGGGGGCGATGTACGCGGCGGTGCCGATGACGGTGCCGGTCCCGGTGACGCGGGCGGCGTCGCGGAGCAGGGCGATGCCGAAGTCCGCGAGCTTGACGTGCTCGCCGTCGCTCTCCAGGAGCACGTTCGCCGGCTTGACGTCGCGGTGCACGATGCCCTGCGCGTGCACCGCCGCCAGGCCCTCGGCGACCTGCGCACCGACCCGGGCCGTGGTCGTCGTGTCGAGGGGTCCCTCGCGCAACCGGGTGTCGAGGTCGCTGCCGGGGACGAGCTCCATGACGAGGTACGAGTCGCCGTCGACGTCGTCGAGTGCGGCGTCGTAGAGGGTCACGAGCGAGGGGCTGCGGAGCGCGGCGAGGGTCTGGATCTCGGCCTCGGCACGGGCGCGCTCCCCGTGGTCGACCGCGCCGATGCGGAAGACCTTGACGGCGACCTCGCGGCCGAGCTGCTCGTCGACGGCGCGGTACACGGACGCCATGCCCCCGTGCCCGAGCGTGCCGGTGACGCGGTACCTGCCGCCGAAGACCCGATCTGCCATGCCGGGCAACCTACCGTGAGGACCTGACCGGGCATGCCGCCGCGGTGTGCCTGCCCGCTCCCCGACGACGTCGGTGCGGGTGCGCTCCCGCGTTCAGCGGACCGTCCCGTCCGACCGGTCCGCTGCACCACGGGTGGACGGCCGCGTGTGCTGCTTGACGGGCTCGGCACCGCGGTGCAGCGCCGTCAGGTACAGCCGGTGTGCGGTGACCACGAGCGCGAGCCACGCCAGCCCGAGGGCCCACGCCGCCAGGACGTCCGTCGTCCAGTGGTGTCCGAGGAACACCCGCGAGACGCCGATCGACAGCACGAAGAGCGTGCCGACGACGATGGTCCACACCCGGGTCACCGTGCGCGACTGCCGCAGGATGAGCAGGTACACGATCGTGCCGACCACCACGGTCGCGTTGAGCGTGTGGCCCGACGGGAACGAGGGCGAGTGCTCGTACGGCGGCACCGCGTCGGACAGCGGGGGCCGGGCGCGACCGATCAGGTCCTTGCCCGCGATCGTCATGAGGAGCGAGCCGCCGCTCGCCGCGACGAGCAGCACCAGGGGCGTCCACGCGCGCCGCTGCACGGTGAAGCCGACGAGGAAGCAGACGGCGACGATCGGCATCCCGATCGTGCCGGCGATGTCGGTCCACCACGTGACCGCCTGGTCCGCGAACGGCGAGCGCAGCGTGAGCATCCAGTCGAGCACGGGCCGGTCGAGCACGGCGACGTCGTCGCCCTCGCGGACGGCGTCGTACACGCCGGAAGCGGCCCAGGTCGCGACGACGGCGATGCCCATCCCGACCAGGAGCGTCAGGACGAGGACCGGCAGGGCGCCGTAGCGGCGGCCGAGCGCAGCCCAGGCCTCGGCGGTGGCGTGACCGGCCCGCGACCGCCACGAGGTCAGGTCGACCTCGCCGAGGTGCCGGTCCCCGGCGACCGCGGAGCGCTCGGCCCGGGTCACCTGCTGCGCGGCGGTGTCGTCGTGGTGGTGTGGCTCCATCGACCCACCCTGCCCGGACCCGGCTGCGAGCACGTGCGTGCGCGCTCAGTCCTTCGCGGCCCCGTAGTCCCGCACCGTGGAGACCGACAGCGGGAACACCACGGGGAAGTCCCGGAAGAGCAGCCGCCCGGCGTCCACCGCCGCCGCCCGGACCTGCTCGGCGACGAACGCGGCGTGCTCGACCGGCGTGTGCACCACGATCTCGTCGTGCACGAAGAACACCAGGTGCGGCCCGGCCGTCACCGGGCCCGGGAACCGCGCCGCGAGCCGGGTCCGCAGCGACCCCATCCACGCGAGCGCCCACTCGGCCGCGGTCCCCTGCACCACGAAGTTCCGCGTGAACCGGCCCCAGCTCCGGGCACGGGACTCGACCGTCCGCTGCTGGGCGGTCGTCCCGTCCACCGACCACGCGCGGTTGCGGGCGGCGAACCAGGCCTCGTCCGGCACCGGCGAGGTCCGACCGAGCAGCGTCGTGACGGGCTCCCCGCGTTCCCCCGCCCGGGCGGCCCGGTCGACCAGGCCGAGCGCGGCCGGGAACGCGCGCGCGAGCCGGGGCACGAGTCGGCCGGCGTCGCCCTGGGTCGCGCCGTACATCGCGCCGAGCATCGCGCCCTTCGCCTGCTGCCGGGTCTCCACCGCGCCCGAGGCCACCACGCCGTCGTACAGGTCGCGCCCGTCGCCCGCCGTCGCCATCGCCCGGTCCCCCGCCATCGCGGCGAGCACCCGCGGCTCGAGCTGCGCGGCGTCCGCGACGACGAAGGCCCAGCCGTCGTCGGCCACCACGGCGCCGCGGACCGTCTTCGGCAGCTGCATCGCACCGCCACCGTCCGCCGCCCAGCGCCCGGTGACGACCCCGCCGACGACGTACTTCGGGTGGAAGCGGCCGTCCTGCACCCACTCGTCGAGCCAGGCCCAGCCGTTCGCCGTGAGCAGGCGCGACAGGCGCTTGTACTCGAGCAGCGGGGCGATCACCGGGTGCTCGAGCTCCTGCAGCTCCCACTTCCGCGTGCTCGCCACCATCAGCCCCGCGGCCCGGAGCGACCGGAGGACGTCGGTCGGCGAGTCCGGGTTGAGCCCCGGGTCGCCGAGGTGTCCGCGGATCACGACCGCGAGCTCCTCGAGCCGACGCGGGCGCACCCCGGCGGGCACCCGCGGCCCGAGTGCGTCCTCGAGCAGGCGCTCGTGCACGTCCGCCCGCCACGGCAGGCCCGCGTGCAGGATCTCGGCGGCGACGAGTGCGCCGGCGGACTCCGCGGTGGTGAGCAGGCGCAGCGCGCCGGGCGTGGTCGAGGTGGCGACCGCGTCGAGCTGGCGGCGGAGCTCGGCGACCGGGTCGGCCGCGTCGTCGGCGGGCGCGACGGTGAAGAGCGCGTCGTCGAAGAGCGACGCCTGCGTCGCCCGGGTGGGACGGGCCTCCTGGCCGGGGGCGTCCCACGTGTCGGACGGGAGCCGCGCGAGGGCCGTGTCCCGCGCGGCGAGCGCACCGCGCAGGATGCGGCGGCACAGCCGCAGGTCGGTGCAGCGGGCGACGCGGCCGCCGGCTGCGAGGACGGCCGGGTACCAGCGGGCCGTGTCGTCCCAGACCCAGCGGACGTCCGGTCCGTCGTGCGCGGCGACGAAGGCCGGGAGGCGCGGGTCGTCCAGTCGGGTCGGCTCGCCCGCCGACTCCCCCGCGTCGGTCAGGGGTGTCGCCGTGACGCCGCCGTCGACGCGGTGGAGGACGAGGTGCACCCGTCGATCTTCCCCCGGACCACCGTCCCCGCCGGACCGCGGGTCAGTCGGCGTGGTGCGGGTCCTGCGCCGCGTCCGTGCGGGGGTCGGTGCCGGCGGCGTCGCCCGGGCGGATCGCCGCGGTGTCGGCGACGTCGATGCGGACGTCGCCGTCCTCGGCGCGCGAGACCTCGACCCGCGGGTCCGCGTCGTGCTCGTCCGAGCCGGACATGCGCCGGAAGGTGTCCTGCCGCCGTTCCTCGAAGGACATGTCGACCCCGTCGTCGAGCTCGTCGTGGTCGGGCTGGTCGGGCTGGTCGGGGTGGTCGTGGCCGGTCGCGCTCATGGTGCCGACCGTACGCGCGCGCGACCCGGAGGACCGTCCGCAGGAGTCGAGGAGCACTCGTCGATTGTGTGCGTGATCTGGACAACCGGCAGGATGTCGGCATGCAGATCGACGCCACAGGAACGATGCCCTGGCGTCCGGTGACCCCGGACGACGTCCCGATGCACGCCGTGGTGCGCTACGAGGACCGCGGCCGGTCGGTCCTCGGCACCGCCGTCGACGTCCTCGACGCGCACGGCCGCCCCTCGCTCATCGTGCTCGACGACGACGGGCAGCGGCACGTGGCGCCGTGCGACGTCACGCTCGAGATGCGGGTCGACTGACCGCTCAGCAGAGCGGGACGTTCACCGCCAGACCGCCCATCGCGGTCTCCTTGTACTTCGTCGACATGTCGGCACCCGTCTGCCGCATCGTCTCGACCACCTGGTCGAGCGAGACGTGGTGCACCCCGTCGCCGCGCATCGCCATCCGCGCCGCGTTGATCGCCTTGTTCGCCGCGATCGCGTTCCGCTCGATGCACGGGATCTGCACGAGCCCGCCGATCGGGTCGCAGGTCAGGCCGAGGTTGTGCTCCATCGCGATCTCGGCGGCGTTCTCCACCTGCTCGGGACTGCCGCCGAGGACCTCGGCGAGCCCGGCGGCGGCCATCGACGCCGCGGACCCGACCTCGCCCTGGCAGCCGACCTCGGCGCCGGAGATCGACGCCCGCTCCTTGTAGATCGAACCGACCGCCCCCGCCGTGAGCAGGAACCGGACCACGGCGTCGTCGCGGTCCTCCGGTGCGATCTCGGAGACGTAGGTGAGCGCGTAGGACAGCACCGCCGGGATGATCCCCGCGGCACCGTTCGTCGGCGCGGTCACGACCCGGCCGCCCGTGGCGTTCTCCTCGTTGACCGCCATCGCCGTGAGGTTCACCCACTCCATCGCGAAGAGCGGGTCGTGGTGCGGGTCGTCCCGGGTGAGCTGCTCGTACCAGTTCGCGGCACGCCGACGCACGGCGAGGCCGCCCGGCAGGGTCCCGGTCCGGCGGATGCTCCGGTCGACGCTCTCGCGCATGACGTCGTGCACGTGCAGGAGCCACGCACGCACGTCCTCCGCGCCGCGGGTCACGGTCTCGTTCGCCAGTGCGATCCCGCTCACGGGCAGGCCCGTCGCTGCGCAGGCGGCGAGGAGCTCCGCGCCGCTCGAGAACGGGTACGGCACGGCGTCGTCGACGGGGATCGCGGCCTCGGCCACGGCTCCCTCGGTGTCGCTCGTGACGAAGCCGCCGCCGATCGAGTAGTAGGTCTCCTCGGCGAGCACGGAACCGGCGGCGTCGGTGGCGGTCAGCCGCATCGCGTTCGGGTGCCGCGGCAGCATGGTCAGGGGGTGCAGCACGATGTCGGCCTGGCGGAACGGCACCGTCGCGCCACCGGCCAGTCGCAGTGACCCGGTGCGCTCGAGGTCCTCGAGCGCCGCGACCATCTCGTCGGGGTCGACCGTCTCGGGAGCGGACCCCATCAAGCCGGCGAGCACCGCGCCGAGGGTGCCGTGCCCCTGCCCGGTCGAGGCGAGCGAGCCGTACAGGTGGACGTCGATCCCGGCGACCGGTGCGTCGACGACCGCGGCGGCGAAGGCGGCCCCGGCTCGCATCGGCCCGACGGTGTGGGAACTCGACGGGCCGATCCCGACGCTGAACAGATCGAACACGGAGACCGGCACCCCTGCACACTAACCCGTCCGGACGGGCGGCCTCCGAGTCGGTCGGGCATGGACCGCTCCATCGGCGGCCGCGTGGGACACTCCTTCCATGCCCATCCTCAACAAGGACATGCAGGTCTGCATCTCGCTCGCGGCCCGCCCGAGCAACATCGGCACGCGCTTCCACAACTTCCTCTACGACGAGCTCGGGCTGAACTTCGCCTACAAGGCCTTCACGACGACCGACCTGCCCGGCGCGGTCGCCGGCATCCGCGCGCTCGGCATCCGCGGTTGTTCGGTGTCGATGCCCTTCAAGGAGGCGGTCATCCCCCTCGTCGACGTGGTCGAGGACTCCGCCGAGGCGATCCGGTCGGTCAACACCGTGGTGAACGACGACGGCGTGCTCACCGCGTCGAACACCGACTACGAGGCCGTCGCCGCCCTGCTCCGCACGCACGAGGTCGACCCCGCCGCCCGCGTGGTCCTGCGGGGTTCCGGTGGCATGGCGAAGGCGGTCACCGCGGCGTTCCGCGGCGCGGGCTTCGACCACCTCACGGTCGTCGCGCGGAACACGACCGCCGGCCCCGCCCTCGCCGAGCAGTACGGCTTCGACTGGGTCCCCGTCGAGCAGCAGGCGCCGGAGGCCGACGTGCTCGTGAACGTCACGCCGCTCGGCATGCGCGGTGTCGACGAGGACGCGCTGGCCTTCGAGCAGGACCGCATCGACGCCGCGTCCACGGTCTTCGACGTCGTGGCCTTCCCCGCCGAGACCCCGCTGGTCCGCGCCGGACGCGCGTCCGGCGCCCGGGTCGTCACCGGCGCCGAGGTCATCGCGCTCCAGGCGGCGCGCCAGTTCGAGCGCTACACGGGCGTCGCCCTGACGGACGACCAGGTGCAGCGCGCGAGCGCGTTCAGCCGCGCGGAGTGACGGCGGCGCGGCCCTCCGCGATCCAGCGCAGCCTGCGGATGCCCTCGTGGTTGCGGATCCAGATGCCCGGCTGGGCGAGGAACCCGGGGACGAGCGACACCGCTCCGCGCACGAACTCCTCGCGCAGGGTCACCCGGCAGCCGCGCGGGTGGGATTCGACGTCGACCTCGACACGGGCCTCGCCGAACGGCCAGCCCCGTGCCTCGATGACCAGGCGCCGTGGTTCGTCCACCTCGAGCACCGTGGTGGTGTCGTCGATGACGAACGGCCAGATGCCGAACGAGTGGTGCAGCTCGCTGCCGACGGCGGGCCACGCAGGGTCCTGGCCGCGCATGCGCGAGGCGCCGACCACCCAGGTCGGGTAGAGCCAGCCGTCGCGGAGCACGTCGAAGACCTGCTCCGGGGTGCAGTGCATGATGCGGACGTTCTTGGCCACGGTTCAGTCCTCCGGTTCGAGGTCGACGTGCTCGGACAGCCCGAAGGTGTGCGTGAGGGCACTGCGGGCGGCGTGCCACCCCGCCATGCCGTGCACCCCCGGGCCGGGTGCTGACGCCTCCGAGCACAGGTACATGCCGCCGCCCATGCGCCAGGGATCGGACGACAGGACGGGCCGCTTGACGAGCTGCCAGAAGCTCGCAGCCCCGGCGGCGATGTCACCGCCGACGTAGTTGGGGTTGTACTCACCCATCTGCACGGCCGTGCGGCTGGCCGACTGCAGGATCGTGTCGCGGAAGCCCGGGGCGAACCGCTCGACCTGCCGGACGATCGCGTCCGTGGGGTCGACGTCGGAACCGGCCGGCACGTGCGCGTACGCCCAGAAGACGTGCTTGCCGCGCGGCGCGCGACCCGGGTCGACGACCGTCGGCTCCGACCCGAGCACGTACGGCCGCTCGGCGTGCTGCCCGTTCGCGACCGCACGCTCCGCCGCGGCGATCTCCGCCCGGGTGCCGCCGATGTGGACCGTCCCCGCCCGGCGCAGCTCCGTGTTCGTCCACGGCACCGGGTCGGACAGCGCGAAGTCGACCTTCGCCGCCGCGTTGCCGAACCGGAAGCGTCGGAGGGCGCCGCGCTTCGGGGTCGGGATCTGCTTCCCCGCGATGCCGAGCATCCCCGGCACGCTCGTGTCGAAGAGCACGGCCTTCGCCGGGGTGAGGTCGGCGAGCGACCGGACCTCGCGACCGGTCTCGATCGTGCCGCCGTGGGCGACGAGGTCCGCGGCGAGCGCATCGACGATCGCCTGGCTGCCGCCGATCGGCACCGGCCACCCGCGGCCGTGCGCGTACGAGCCGAGCGACAGCGCAGCGGCGGCCGTGGACAGCGACGGCATGTGCTGGATGGAGTGCGCCGCGACGCCGGACACCATCGCCGGTGCCACCTCGTCGCGGAAGCGCAGGTTCCACGCGGCGCTCCCCTGCTCCAGCGCGCGCAGGCCGAAGCGCGCCACGGTCAGCGGGTGCCGCGGCACGTGCAGGAGCGCGTCGGTGGCGAAGTCGGCGACCTGGTCGGCGTTGCCGGACAGCGGCGCCATGAGGTTGCGGAACGCGGGACCGTCGACGCCCAGCGCCTCGGCCGTGCGCTCGAGGTCCCGGTAGGCGATGCCGGCACGGCCGCCGTCGAGGGGGTGGCCGTACTGCACGTCGGGCAGCCGGAGCTCGATGCGGTCCTCCATCCGGAAGCGCCGGAAGAACTCGGACTGCAGCGCCATCGGGTGCACGGCCGAGCAGACGTCGTGGTGGAAGCCCGGCAGCGTGAGCTCCGCCGTGCGGGCGCCGCCACCGATCGTGTCGTTCCGTTCGACGACCTCGACCGACAGACCGGCCCGCGCGAGCGTCACCGCTGCCGCGAGCCCGTTCGGTCCGGCACCGACGACCACCGCATCAACCATGGCCCGAGCCTAGGGTCCCGTGCTTCCGTGCTCGGTCAGACGACCGTTCCGCCGCGGGACGCCCGACCGCGCTGGCTGCCCGTTCCTTCCCAGAACGCCTGTGATGGCTGGTGGAACCGGGCATGCCTGGTGGAACGGAAGGACCAGGTACGCCCGAGAGGACCAGGTACGCCCGGAACGACCAGGGCCACGCGCCGCTCCCGGGCGGGGGCCGGTGAGGGTCAGGGGCGCGCGCTGTCCGCGTCCGCGGGGTCGGTGCCGTCCTCGGCCCCGTCCCCCTCGTCCGGCTCGTCGGCGTCCGCCGGCGTGTTCGCGGGCGACCCCGCGCCGGTCGGGTGCTCGGCGAGCAGTGTCGCGAAGTCCTCGTCGAGCATCTGCTGCAGGCGCTCGTCGCGGCCGACCTCGTAGTCGTCGGCGGGACGCTGCGCCCACCCGAGCCGTCCGACCACCGTCGTGCCGATGTCGTCCCAGGCCCGTGCCCGGGCGTGCAGGACGATGCCGTCGACGAAGCCCTGGTCGTCGCGACGCCGGTCGAGCATGGTGGCGAGCTGCTCGTAGGTGGCCTCGCGCGTCCGGAGCTTCAGGTCGTCGCCCCGCTTGTAGTCGTGCTGGTGGCGCGAGCGGCCCTTCTGCTTGCTCGAGGTCGCACGGATCTCCCGCATGCGGGCGGCGTCGCCGCGCTGCTCCTCGGCCATCCGGTGCAGTTCCTCGCGGGTCGCCTCGGCGATGAGCGCGTGGTCGAAGTACCCCTGGTCGCGGAGTGCGTTCGTGATGATCCGGTTCGCCACCGCGACGGTCACGGCCGCCCGGGCGATGAGGAAGCCCTCGTCCACGGCCCGCTTGAGCTCGACCTGGCTCACGGGTCGGTCGCGGACATCGTGCTTGGTGCGTCGTCCGAACAGGGCCATGCTCCGACGATACCGGCGTGCGGCCGTCCGTCCGCAGGCTGACCCCGGATCCCGCCGCGGACGGACGCGGCTCGCTCGCCCGGCCCGTAGCGTCGAGTGCATGACCACCACGCAGACCCTCCCCCGTACCGGCCTCGGCACCGCGAGCCTCGTGCTCGGCATCTGCTCGCTGCTCGCCGGGTGGACCTTCTTCGCACCGGTCGTCGGCCTCTGCCTCGGCATCGCCTCACGGAGCCGCGAGCCGATGGCCCGCAGCCGTGCGGGCTGGGGCATCCTCCTCAACCTCGTCGCGCTGGCCGTGTGGATCCTCGCCCTCGTGCTGGTCGTCGCCTTCGGGGGCCTGGCGGTGTTCGCGAGCTTCGCCCAGACCCACTGAGCTGAGCAGACCCACTGCGCCGCTCAGACCCGCTGCGCCGAGCAGATCCGCTGCGCCGCGCCGGTCAGAGCACCAGGCCGTAGACCGCGACGTCGACCCGGCGGTCACCGAGCGGCAGCGCGCTGCGGAGCGTCCCCTCGTGCGCGAACCCGAGGCGCTCCGCGAGACGCCGGCTGCGCTCGTTGTCCACCCCGGTCCGGATCTCGACCCGGGCACTCCCCCGCTCGCGGGCGACCTCGACGAGCGCGGCGGCAGCCCGGTGCGCGATCCCCCGCCCCTCCGACCCGGCGTCGACCCAGTACCCGAGCGACGCCTGGCCGAGGTACGGGTCGAGCGCGAGCGAGGCGGACCCGACGATCCGTCCCGCGGAGCGGACGACGCACGGCACCGCCCGGTCCATCGCGTACCGGCCGAGCAGCTGCTCGGTGTGCAGCACCAGGGCCTCGCGGGTCACCGGTCCCCACGCCCACGGCTCGGCCGCGCGGAGCCGCTCGAGGTTCGCCGCGACGAGGTCGTGCACGGCGTCGACGGTGCTGAGGTCGCGCAGCGTGAGCGCGCACCCGTCGCCGAGGTCCCGTCCTGAAGCCGCCACGCTCCCGACACTAGGCACCGGCACGCCCGCACGTCCGGTGCACCCCTGCAAGCTTGCGCACCCTGCAGATCCGGGCCTCCGACGGCTACAGTGACGCCATGTCCGACACCGCGTCCGCACCGGCTCCCGCGCTGGGCCTGCGCGACCGCAAGCGCCTCGAGACGCGTCGCCGCATCGCCCGCGCCGCCCGGTCCCTCGTCCTCGAGCAGGACCTCGAGCGCACGACCATCGAGCAGATCGCCGCGCGCGCGGACGTCTCCCCGCGGACGTTCTTCAACTACTTCGCCAGCAAGGAGGACGCCGTCCTCGGGCACACCGAGGTCGACCTCTCGCCCGAGGCGCTCGACGCCCACCTCGCCGCGGTGTCCGGCCGGCCCGTCGTCGAGGCCGTGGTCGACCTGGCGTTCCTGGTGTTCGGCGAGTCCTTCGGCGACGAGCGCGAGCGCACGGACCGCAAGGAGGTCATCGTGCGCTTCCCGCAGCTCGTGCGCCGGCAGGTGGCCCGGATGACGACGGTGGCCGAGGCGATGACCGGCGCTGTCCGGACGATCCTGGCGCGCGATCCGGCGTGGGGGCCCGAGGCGGCGACGCCCGAGGCGGCCGAGATGCTCCTGGGCATGTGCATGACCGGGCTGCGCAGCGCGGCCCGCCACGAGGGCTCGGACCCCGTCGAGGTGCGCGCCCGACTCGTCGCGACCATCCGCGACACCGCCACCCGCCTCGACGCGGCCTGACGCGGACCGGCCCCGCGCAGACCGGCGCACCCGGCGACCGCGACGCGACCCCGTGGACGGCGGGAGGCGCGCCACCCACCGGCACCGCGCCTCCCGTCCGGACCTGCAGGAGGTCCCGACCACCCGACGATCCGACCACCCGACCACCCGGTCAGGGCGCCGTGATGAAGCCCTCGTCGACCATCCAGTCGAACGCGACGTCCGCCGGCTCACGCCCCTCGACGTCCACCTGCCGGTTGAGCTCCTGCAGCACCTCGTCGGTCAACGCGGGCGAGATCTGGTCGTACACGTCGCGGAGTTGCGGGTACTCCTCGAGCGTGGCCGAGTCGATCACCGGCGCGACGTTGTAGGCCGGGAAGAAGCCACGGTCGTCCTCGAGGACGGTGAGCCCGAGCGACTTGATGCGCCCGTCGGTGGTGAAGACCTCGCCGAAGTTGCACTTGCCGCGGTCCGTGGCCGTGTACACCGTCCCGGTGTCGAGGATGCTGACGTTGCTCGTCGGCACGCCGTCCTCCCCCGAGCCACCGAGCTCCAGGCCGTACTTCTCGAGCATCGGCTTGAAGCCGTCCGCACGCGAGTTGAACTCCGACTCGACGCAGAACGTGCGCTGGTCGACCGGGAGCTTCGTGATGTCCGACAGCGTCTGCACGTCGTCGAGCTCGGGGACGGCCTCGTCGCGCACGGCGAAGGCGTACGTGTTGTTCATCGGCGCGGGTTCGAGCCAGGTCAGACCGTTGCCGGCGTCCTCGTCCTTCACCGCCTGCCACTGCTCGGTCTTGTCCGGGATCCCCTGGTCGTGCGCCATGAACGTCAGCCAGGCGGTGCCCGTGTACTCGTACGTCACGTCGGCGCTGTGCGAGGTCATCAGCTCGCGGACGGCGACGGAGCCGGGCACGTTGGTCTCGTCGGTCACGTCGAACCCGGCGGCCTTCGCGGCGAGCACGGCGATCTTCCCGAGCACGAGCTGCTCGGTGAAGTTCTTCGACGTGACGGTCAGGTGGACGTCGTCCGGCAGGTCGTCGATCCGCTGGATCGAGCCGGGTGCGGCGCCCGGTACGAAGGACGCGGCCGGCTGCAGGCCGCAGCCGGTCAGGACGAGGGCGCTCGCCCCCGCCACGGCGGCTGCGGCGAGCGCGCGGCGACGGACGGACGGACGGGAGGCACGGCTCACGCCCGGCACGTCGGTGCGGCCCGCGGGGCGGTGCGGCCGAACGGCGTGCGGCTGGGCGTCGTGCGGCTGGACGGCGTGCGGCTGGTCGTCGTACGTCATCGGAGTCCCTTCGGTCGTGCGACGGTCTCGACCACGCGGCCGATCCAGTCGATGGTCAGGGCGAGGAGCGCGACGAGGAGCGCCCCGGAGACGAGCACCGCGGGCAGGAACAGGTTCACGCCCGTGGTGATGAGCAGCCCGAGGCCACCCGCACCGACGAAGGTCGCCAGGCTGGCGGTGCCGACGAGCAGGACCAGGGCGGTCCGGATGCCCGAGAGCATGACCGGCACGGCGAGCGGCAGCTCCACCTTGAGCAGGACGGCGAACGCGCTCATGCCCATGCCGCGACCGGCCTCGACGAGCCGGTCGTCGACGCTCTGCACGCCGAGCATGGTGTTCCGCAGCACCGGCAGGATCGCGTAGAGCACGAGGGCGACCACGGCCGACCAGCTGTTCAGCCCGAGCCAGGCGGCGAGCAGCACGATGAGCCCGACCGCCGGGGCGGCCTGCCCGAAGTTGGCGACCGCGATGACGGCGGTGCTCGCCCGGCGGAACGGCCCGCGGGTGAGCAGGATGCCGAGCGGGATGCCGATGACGAGCACGAGCACGGTCGCCTGCAGCGTGAGCACGAGGTGCTGCCCGGTCAGGTCGAGGATGCTCGACGGGTTGAGCGTGCTGCGCTCGGTGGCGGAGAGGTCGGCTGTGGCCAGCCACACCGCGAACCCGGCGAGGACGACGAGGATCGCGATCGGCTGGACGAGCAGGCCCTTCCAGGGGGTCCGCTCGCCCGTGGCGGGCCCGGCGACGGCGGCGGTGCTCACCGGTCGTCCTCGGCGGCACCGGTGCGGGCCGCGTGCTCGTCGTTCCGCTCCTCGATCGTGACGGGCGACGACGGCAGCGTCTCGATCGGGTTCGTGTTCGTGCCGACCGGGGCGTACGCCTGGTCGGACGCGGCGGCGGCCCGGGACCGGGTGATCGCGTCCATGACGGTCTCGACGGTGATGACGCCGCGGAACGCCTCACCGCGACCGGTGACCAGCGCGGCACCGGCACTCGAGACGAGCATGGTGTCGAGCGCGTCGTTGAGCGTCGCGGCCTCGCCGACCACGGGCAGGTCGGGCTCGACGCCCTCGGGCACCCGGGTCAGGCGCTCGAGCTGGCGGCGGCTCGGCCAGCCGACGGGGCGCTGGCGGCGGTCGACGACGACGGCGTGCTGGTGGCCGCCGGCCTCGTCCATGCGCTGCAGCACGGCGCGGGTCTCCTCGCCGGCCGAGCACGTGACGGCCGAGGCGAGCTCGACGTCACGCACGCGGTTGAGCGTCAGCTGCTTCAGCCCGGCGCCGGAGCCGATGAAGTTCTCGACGAACTCGTTCGCCGGCTCGGCCAGGATCCGCTCCGGGGTGTCGTACTGCACGATGTGCGCACCCTCGGTGAAGATCACGATCCAGTCGCCGAGCTTCACGGCCTCGTCGAAGTCGTGCGTGACGATGACGATGGTCTTGTGCAGCTCCTCCTGGATCCGGAGGAGCTCGTCCTGCAGGCGCTGCCGGGTGATCGGGTCGACGGCACCGAAGGGCTCGTCCATGAGCAGCACGGGCGGGTCGGCGGCGAGCGCGCGGGCCACGCCGACACGCTGCTGCTGACCGCCGGACAGCTCCCGCGGGAACCGGTCGCGGTAGGTGTCGGGGTCGAGGGACACCAGGTCGAGGAGCTCGTCGACGCGGGCGGCGATCTTCTCCTTCGACCAGCCGAGCATCTTCGGCACGATCGCGATGTTCGCCGCGACGGTCATGTGCGGGAAGAGCCCGCCCGCCTGGATGACGTAGCCCATGCGGCGACGGAGCTCGTCGCCGTCGATGCTCGTGACGTCCTCGTCGCCGACGACGATGCGGCCCTCGGTGGGCTCGATGAGCCGGTTGATCATCTTCAGCGTGGTGGTCTTGCCGCAGCCGGAGGGACCGACGAGCATGACGACCTTGCCGGCCGGGATCTCGAGCGTGATGCCGTCGACGGCGGGCTTCTGCTGCCCCGGGTAGCGCTTGGTGACCTCGTCGAGCAGGATGCTGCGACCGGTGACGTCGCCCTCGGGTGCGGTGGTGGTGGCGGGGTCAGTGCTGGACACGGATACCTCTCGGGGTGGTCAGGCGGCCGAGGCCGATGAGGAGCAGGTCGAGGACGAGGGCGAGCAGGACGACGCCGACCACGCCGATGACGACGGAGTTCAGGGCGTTCGCGCCGCCGAGCCGGGAGAGCCCGGAGAAGATGAAGCCGCCGAGGCCGGGGCCGAGCGCGTAGGCGGCGATCGCGGCGATGCCCATCACCATCTGCGCCGACACCCGGACGCCGCTGAGGATGATCGGCCACGCCATCGGCAGCTCGACCTGCAGCAGGGTGCGCATCCGGCTCATGCCGATCCCCCGCGCCGACTCGACGACGGTCGGCGGGATCTCGGCGAGGCCGACGACGGCGTTCCGCAGGATCGGCAGCGTCGCGAAGAACACGACCGTGACGACCGACGGCACGACGCCGAAGCCGAGCGGCACGATGAGCAGCCCGATGACCGCGAAGGACGGCAGCGTCAGCCCGATGGCCGACACCCCGTTCGCGATCGACGTGAGCTGCGGACTGCGGTAGACGAGCGTGGCGAGCACCACGGCGATGAGCGTGGCGAGCACGGTGCACTGGACGACCAGCGAGAAGTGCTGCCACGACGAGAACCAGATCTGGTCCCATCGCTCCACGACGTACTGGAGCACGGGTGGGCCCCTTCCTGGTGGGCTGGACGCCCCACAGGACGGGGCACGGACCCGACCGACCGTACGCAGGGCGACCCCCGCTTGTACAACGACAAGGACGCCGAAGCTGCGGATCCTGCGATTCCGCCCAGGAGGAAAGCCCAGGTCACGAGGGCAGCGCCCCGCACTGCCTGGGAGAACGGTAACGATGTCGAGCGGCGGTCGACTACCGGTCGTGCTCGGCCAGCCCCGCCCGCTCGGCGATGTCGACCAGGTGCGCGCGCCAGTCGGCCCACTCGGCGGCGGTCTTGTCGGCGAGGTTGCCGTCCCCGTCGCCGGCCAGACCGTCGAGCATCTCGCGCACGACGTCGGCGTGCCCCGCGTGCCGCGCGGTCTCGTACGCCAGGTGCACGAGGATCCGGTGCAGCGTCACGTCGCGACGGTCCTCGGGCCACCACGGGACGACCCCGCGGGCGTCGAGGTCGAGCGCCTCGATGGTCGCGTCGGCGTGCGCGGCGCTGCGGTGGTGGAACGCGACGACGTCCGCGGTGGTCTCTTCGAGCGAGGCGTACATGTCCTCGCCGTCCCACGACTCGAGCCACGCGGGCGGGTCGGGCAGCGGACGGTCGAACACGAGCCCGAGGTAGCCCGCCTGCACCCCGGCGACGTGCTTGACGAGCCCGAGCACGTTGGTGCCGGTCGGGGTGAGCGGCCACCGGGCCTGCCGCTCCGCCAGGCCGTCGAGCTTGGCGAGCAGCGCGGCCCGGTGCTTCCGCAGGTAGCGGTGCAGCGTGTCCTTCACCATCGCCGCGTCCGTCGTCGGGGCGGAGCCCTCGTCGGACAGCGCCGACAGGCCACTCGCCGCGATCGACGGCGACGGTGCGGCCGGGGTCACCTGCGGGACGGCGTCGGTCACGTCGTCGGGACCGCCGTCCGCCGCGCCTGGACGCGCGCGGCCTCGTGCACGGCGACGCGCTCCGCGGTGAGGAGCAGCGAGGCCACCTCGGTCGCGGTGCGGTCCGTGCCGTCGTTCCAGCTCGTCAGGTCGCGGACGCGGGCCATCCGGATGTCCGGCGCCGGGCACCAGGCGACTGCCTGCCCCTCGTCGGCCGCGAGGGCGTGCCAGACCAGGTCGAGCGCCCGCTGCACCTGCTGCGAGTGCACGACCTGCGGACCGCCGGCGGCCGAGACCACGGCGCCGACCAGGCACGCTGCCACGAGCGGACGGCCCTGGGCGTCCATCGTCGCGGCGCTCGCGGCCTTCCGCACGCGACCGTGCTCGTCGAGGTAGGCGAACCAGGAGTGCTGGATCCACCCGCGCTCGACCACGCCGCGCGCGTCGGTCAGGAGCCGCTGGAGGTCGTCGAGCTCGTGCAGGTGCGCGACCAGTCGACGGTCGCGGGCGACGGCCCGACGGGCGGCGAGGCGGTCGAGCAGGCCGCGGACGCCGGCACGCCCGGGAGCGTTCGGACCCCGGCGGTCGGACCGGGTGGACGGGGCGGGGGTGGCGTCGGTGTCGACGTCGTGCGGGGCGTGGAACTCGAGGGTCATCAGGCCCCTCCGATCTCCGGTGCACGGTCAGGTGAGGGAACGATAAGCCCCGGTGCCCTCAGTCGTCCAGCACCGCGTCGATCGCGGCGGCCGCGGTCGTCCGGAACGCGTCGTCGTCGGTGACGGCGAGCGCCGACGCGAGCGACACCGCCCAGCCGCGGGCGCGTGTCCAGGTGGCCGCGTCGGCGGGGACGAGCGCGGCGAACGCGCGCCGTCCCGCACGGTCGAAGGTCAGCCACCGCGTCGCGAGGTCGACCGCCGGGTCGCCCGAGGTCACGTCCCCGAAGTCGACCACGGCGGACAGGTGCTCGTCGCCGAGCGGCTGCCGCTGGACGAGCAGGTTGAAGGGGTGCAGGTCGCCGTGCACCCAGACGGGAGGCCCGGTGTGCGTCGGCTCGCCGGCCGCGGTCCGCCAGAGCGCCGCCAGCTCGGCCGCCCGGGGCACGTCGGCCGTCGCCAGTCGCGTCAGCACCGCGTCCGTGCGGGTCGCCAGCGGGACCGCGCGGACCGGGTTCACGGGGGCGTCGGCGGGGGCGGGCACGTGCAGCCGGTCGAGGAACGCCGCGAGCGTCCGCGCCACCGCCTTCCCCTGCGGGCGCTCCCCGGCGGGACGGCCCGGCAGCCAGGGCACGACGCTCCAGGTCCACGGGTACCCGAGCGCCGGTCGGCCGGTGCGGACCGGCTCGGGGACCGCCACCACCCCGCCGACCCGGGCGGCGATGTCCGGCAGCCAGCGCTGTTCGTGGGCGACGAGCCGTGCGGCCGCCGCGCGCCGGGGCAGCCGCACGGCCAGGTCGTCGCCGGCACGGACCACCACGTTGTCCCAGCCGCTCGCGACGACCCGCAGTGGTCGGTCGGCCAGGTCGGGGTGCTGGTCGCGGAGCAGGGCGGCGACGAGGGCCACGTCGATGCGGTGCTCGGCTGCCGGGGTCGCCACGGGCCCAGGGTAGCGGGGTCGCCGGTCCGGGCCGGGCGGTCCCGCGAACTGGGGCTGCTCGCGGAAACGTACTCCGCGGTATCCTCGTGGCACAGCGACGTGGGTGTCCCTGGGGGGACCCGCGTCGCCCTCAGTCGACCGGGTCCCCGGCACCGTCCGCACACGCGGCCGGTCCCGGTGGGTCCGGCGCGATGATCGCCACCAGCCGTGGCACCTCGGCCCGTGTCCGTTCCGTCCCGATCGCGCTGAGCAGGACCGTCCAGAGCTCCCGAAGGCGCTCGTACAGGTCGGCGCGGTCGTGCAGCACGTCCGAGATCATCTGGACGCCCGCGACCGCGGGGTTCACCACGCGTCCGACGAGCTCGGGGTCCCACGACGGGTCGACCTCACCCGCGTCCACTGCGCGGCGGACGAGGTCGGCGGTGTGCCCGACCCAGTGGTCGTACGGGTGCTCCCGCGGGATCGCCCGCGCGTTCGGGTCGGCGGTCAGGCGCAGACCGGCGCGCACGACGACCTCGCTGGTCATCTGCGCGGCGACGCCCTGCGACATCCACATGAGCGACTCGAGCGGCGACGCCACCCGGGCGGCGGCCGCCGCGGCGTACCGGCGCGAGACCTCGTCCTGCGCCGCGATCACCGCGCTCGCCGTGTCGGCCTTCGACCGGAAGTGGAAGTAGAGCGCGCCCTTGGTCATCCCGGCCCGCTCGGCGACCCCGTCCATCGACGCCCCGGCGTAGCCGCGCTCGTCGAACTCCGCGGCGGCGGCCTCGATGAGGGCCGCCCGCGTCGCCACCGCCCGATCCTGCCTGCCCCGGCCGTCCTGCGCCATGCCGTCGATGGTAACCAGCGGAGCCGGTCGGAAGGAGGCCCTCAGGGGACCCCCCGGCGCGCTGTCGTACCGTGACCGGCATGGACGGATGGCGGAACCCGCGACGCTGGGCCCGGACGGGACGGTGGCTGCTGCTGCCGATCGCGGTGCTCGACTGGGTGGCGCTCACCCCGCAGCCCGTGGTGGTCGTCGCCTTCCTGCTCGCGGTGCTCGGGTTCGCCGGGCTCGCCGCGGCCCTGGTCGTCCGGATGCTGCACGGCCCGCGCGGGGCGATGGCCGGGCTCGGCGTGGTGCTGCTGCTCGGCGGTCTCGTCGTGCTCGGGACCGACCCGTTCCCCGGCACGGTCCCGTTCCTCGACCCGTGGTGGCCGGCGGCGATCACGCAGCCGCAGGTGGTCGGCAGCGCGTACTGGAAGACCGCGGGGCTCGGCGTCGAGCTCGCCGGTGTGGCGCTCCTGGCGACCCTGCTCGTGGCGGCGGCCACCGGACGACCGGCACCGCGCGCCCGCTAGCCCGCTGCGTCCGTCAGTCCACAGCGTTCGTCAGTCCGCAGCGCCCGTCAGTCCGCAGCGGGCCGGGTGAGCACGACGACGGTGACGTCCGCGGTCGTCCGGTCGGTGGGGACCAGTGCCCGGACGTGGTCGACCAGGTCGTCGGGGTGCGCCGCGGCGACGGTCGCGAGGCCGTGCGCGTCCCCGACGCCGTCGAGCCCGAGGGTGCCGTCCGTGACGAACACGACGCGGTCGCCGGGCGCGAGGTCGAGGGAGGACACGCTCCGCTGGACCCCGCCGGACCGCAGGCCGAACGGCAGGTCCGTGGACCGCAGCGGGGTGACGGTGCCGCCGGACAGGTGCAGCGCCTCCCCGTGGCCGGCGTCCACCCACTCGGCGTGACCCGACGTCGGGTCGAACCGCAGGTGCAGGAGCGAGCCGACGGCGCCGGCGGTCGACAGGTCGGGGGTGAGCTGTGCCTCCAGGCCGGCGACCGCGTCGCGGAGCGGCAGGTCCGTCCGGGCGACCACGGCCGCGCGGACCGAGGCGGCGAGGAGCGCCGAGGCGCGACCGGCTGCGGTCACCGTGCCGACGGTGACGTGCACCGAGCCGTCGGCGGCGGTGCGCCAGTCGGCGAGGTCGCCGCCGTCCTCGTCCGCCACGACGAGCCCCGTGACCGACGCACCGGGGACGGTGACCGGGTCCGGCACGAGCCCGGCGAGCACCCGCTGGACGCGGCCGCGCTCGATCGAGTACCCGAGCTCCCGCTCCGCCCAGCGGGCGAGGTCGCCGAGGAGCGCGAGGTCCTCGTCGGAGAAGACCCGCGGCTCGGCGTCCATCACGCAGAGGGTGCCCACGCGCGTGCCGTCCGGCATGGTCAGCGGGGCGCCCGCGTAGAACCGGATGCCGTACTCGGTCACCGCTCGCGACTGCGCGAACCGCATGTCGAGCGCGGCGTCCGGGATCACCATCGGCTCGGGGCTCAGCACGGTCGTCGCGCAGAACTGCTCGCTCGCGGGGACGCTCGTGCCCTGCTGGAACCCGAACGTCGACTGCGTGGTGACGAGGTCGTGGTGGACGAGGTTGAGGAAGGTGAGCGGGACGCCGAAGGCCTCGTGGGTCATGCGGGTGATGCGGTCGAAGCGCTCCTCCGGGCCGGAGCCCAGGACCTCGAGCGCCTCGATCACCGCGGTGCGCCTGTCCGCACCGGCGAGATGGTTGGTCACGCCTCCTGTGTACCCGACCCACCGCTGAGGAACCAGTCCCGCGGGTGGGGGTCGGCCGTCAGCTGCCGGCGCTCGGACGTGGGAGCGGCCCAGGCTGCGGCGTTGGCGAGCACCCGCTGGACGTCCGCGTGGTGGTACACCGGGTACTCCTGGTCGCCGGGCGAGAAGTAGAACACCCGGCCGAGACCCCGGCGGTAGGCGACCCCGGAGCGGAAGACCTCGCCGCCGGCGAACGTCGACAGGAAGACCTCCTCGTCCGGGCGCGGGATGTCGAAGTACTCGCCGTACATCTCCTGACGGTCGATGACGATCGGGTGCGGGACGCCCGCGGCGATCGGGTGCTCGGGTGCGATCGTCCAGACGAGCTCCCGCTCGCCGTCGTTGCGCCACTTCAGGGAGCACGTGGTGCCCATCAGCCGGGTGAACGGCTTCGAGTAGTGCCCGGAGTGCAGGACGACGAGCCCCATGCCGGCGTGGACGGCCTCGACCACGCGGGTGACCACCTCGTCGGACACGTCCTGGTGCGCCACGTGGCCCCACCAGAACAGCACGTCGGTCGTGGCGAGCCGCTCGGCGGTCAGGCCGTGCTCGGGCTCCTGCAGCGTGGCCGTGGACACGGACGCCCCGGGGTGTTGCTCGCGGAGGGCGGCGGCGATCACGGTGTGCATGCCGTCGGGGTAGTGCCCGAGCACGGTCGCGTCGCCGCGGCTCTCGTGCACGTTCTCGTTCCAGACGACGATGTTCAGGGGACGGCTCTCGGTCGGCGCTGACATGACGACGACGCTACCCGGTGTCGGGTCGAATCGATACGACCGGCCGTGTGTCGGGAGTCTCCCCGGCAGGGTGCGCGACCATGTCGGCATGACTCCCCGATCCCTGTTCCGCGCCGCCGCCGTGGCCGAACTCGTGACCTGGACGCTGCTCATCGCCGGGATGGTGCTGAAGTACGCGCTCGACGCCGGCGACTGGGGCGTGCGCATCGGCGGGAGCATCCACGGCTTCGTGTTCCT
Source organism: Curtobacterium sp. ME26 (assembly GCF_903970945.1). Classification (NCBI taxonomy): domain Bacteria; kingdom Bacillati; phylum Actinomycetota; class Actinomycetes; order Micrococcales; family Microbacteriaceae; genus Curtobacterium; species Curtobacterium sp. ME26. The sequence continues at coordinate 94,599 of NZ_CAJCKG010000001.1, read as the reverse complement.
GGCCTACCTCGTGGTGACGACGGTCGTCGCGGTGAACCAGCGCTGGTCCGTCGGGGCGCTCGTGCTCGGCTGGGCGAGTGCCGTCGTGCCGTACGCCACGGTGCCGTTCGAGGTCGCGGTCGCCCGGCGCGGCATGCTCGAGGGGCCCTGGCGACGGACCGCCGACGAGCGGTCCGGGGTCTGGGACCGCCTGCTCTTCTTCGTGGTGCGTCGGCCCGGGGTGTCGGCGGCGATCGGGGTCGTGGCGGTCGCGCTGGTGTTCTCGGCGCTGCTGGTCGTCGGTCCGCCGGTCCCGAAGGGCTGACCCGGCGGCCTCGCGCGCGCGGCGCGCGGCCTCCGACCGCCGAGGTTCACGACTTGCCGCTCAGGTTCGTCGAGGTTCCGCTCGAGCGCTGGATCTGCCTCGAGAGTGCAGAATTCGGGAACCTCGAGTGCGCGGCGGCGGCGGGGCAGGGCGGCGGCACGACGACGGACGGGAGGCGCGGTGCCAGCCGGCACCGCGCCTCCCGTCCGTCGTCGGTGCGCGTCTACAGGGTGGCGAGCGCCTCGTTGAACGTGGCGGACGGCCGCATCACGGCGTTCGTCTTGGCGCTGTCGGGGCGGTAGTAGCCGCCGATGTCGGCGGGCTTCCCCTGCACGGCGACGAGCTCCTGGACGATCGTCTCGCCCTGCTCGTCCAGCGTCGACGCCAGGCTGCGGAAGGCCGTTGCGAGCTCGGCGTCCTCGGTCTGTCGGGCGAGCTCGTCGGCCCAGTACTTCGCCAGCCAGAAGTGACTGCCGCGGTTGTCGATCGAGCCGAGCTTGCGACCCGGGGACTTGTCCTCGTCGAGGAACGTGCCCGTGGCGCGGTCGAGCGTGTCCGCGAGGACCTTCGCCCGGGCGTTCCCGGTCACGCCGGCGAGGTGCTCGAACGACACCGCGAGCGCGAGGAACTCACCGAGGGAGTCCCAGCGCAGGTAGTCCTGCTCGACGAGCTGCTGCACGTGCTTCGGGGCCGAACCGCCGGCACCGGTCTCGAACAGGCCGCCGCCGCCGAGGAGCGGGACGACGGAGAGCATCTTCGCCGAGGTGCCGAGCTCCATGATCGGGAACAGGTCGGTGAGGTAGTCGCGGAGCACGTTGCCCGTGACCGAGATGGTGTCCTCGCCGCGGCGGATGCGCTCGAGCGAGAAGCGCATGGCGTCCTCGGGCGCCATGACCTCGATCTGCAGGCCGTCGGTGTCGTGGTCGCCGAGGTACGTGCGGACGAGCCCGATGAGGTTCGCGTCGTGGGCACGGGTCTCGTCGAGCCAGAACACGGCGGGCGAGCCGGTGGCACGGGCACGGGTGACGGCGAGCTTCACCCAGTCGCGGATCGCGATGTCCTTGGTCTGGCAGGCGCGCCAGATGTCGCCCTGCTCGACGTCGTGCTCGATGACGGTCTCGCCCGAGCTCGTGACGACGCGGACCTTGCCGGCGGCCGGCAGCTCGAACGTCTTGTCGTGCGAGCCGTACTCCTCGGCCTTCTGCGCCATGAGTCCGACGTTGGGCACCGAGCCCATGGTCGACGGGTCGAAGGCGCCGTTGGCACGGCAGTCCTCGATGACGGCCTGGTAGATGCCGGCGTAGCTCGAGTCCGGGATGACCGCGAGGGTGTCGTGCTCCTCGCCGTCCGGGCCCCACATGTGGCCGGAGGTGCGGATCATCGCGGGCATCGAGGCGTCGACGATGACGTCGCTCGGCACGTGCAGGTTCGTGATGCCCTTGTCCGAGTCGACCATCGCGAGCTCGGGGCCGGCGTCGATGCCGTCGGCGAAGGCCTGCTTGATCTCCGCGCCGTTCGGCACGGCGTCGAGCCCGGCGAGGATCGAGCCGAGGCCGTCGTTCGGGTTCAGACCGGCGGCGGCGAGGTCGGCGCCGAAGCGCTCGAAGACGCTCGGGAAGAACGCGCGGATGACGTGGCCGAAGATGATCGGGTCGGAGACCTTCATCATCGTGGCCTTGAGGTGCACCGAGAACAGCACGCCCTGCTCCTGCGCGGCGGCGATCTGGTCGCGGAGGAACGCCTCGAGCGCGCGGACGTGCAGGACGGTGCCGTCGACGACCTCGCCCGCCAGGACGGGGATCGACTGCTTGAGCACGGTGGTCTCGCCGTCGGCCGCCACGAACTCGATCGTCAGGGTGTCGTCGGCGGGCGCGATCCACGACTGCTCGTTCGACCGGAAGTCGTCCTTGCCCATCGTCACGACGTTCGTCCCCGAGTCGTGGCTCCAGGCACCCATGCGGTGCGGGTGCTTCTTCGCGTAGTTCTTCACGGAGAGCGGTGCGCGGCGGTCCGAGTTGCCCTCGCGGAGCACCGGGTTCACGGCGCTGCCCTTGGTGCGGTCGTAGCGGGCGCGGACGTCGCGCTCCTCGTCCGTGGTGGGCTCGTCGGGGTAGGCGGGCAGGTCGTAGCCCTGCGCCTGGAGCTCCTTGATCGCGGCCTTGAGCTGCGGGATCGACGCCGAGATGTTCGGCAGCTTGATGATGTTCGCCTCGGGCTGCTTCGCGAGCTCGCCGAGTTCGGCCAGGGCGTCGTCCAGGCGCTGCTCGTCACTGAGCCGCTCCGGGAACTGCGCGATGATCCGGCCGGAGAGCGAGATGTCGCGGGTCTCGACGTCGACCCCCGCGGTGCGTGCGAACGCCTCGACGACCGGCAGGAACGAGTGGGTGGCGAGGAACGGTGCCTCGTCCGTGAGGGTGTAGATGATCTTGGCCATGCTGGCGGGTACTCCCTTGTTCGACCGTCGGTACGTCCACGCTACTCGCGGCGCGGGATGTCTCGACATCAAGATACATGGGCTCTCCGACGACGGCCAGGCTGCCGGCGACGCCTCAGACGGTGACGCGTCAGACGGTGACGCCTCAGACGGTGACGCGTCGAACGGCGGCGCGTCAGACGGTGATGCGGAAGACGCGCACGCCGGCGGCACGGAGTCCCGCCGTGCCGAGCCGCGTGCGCATGCTCCGGAACGGACGCTTGAACCCGGACGTGGCGGACGCGATCCCGATCTGGTGCAGGACCTCGGACGTGAGCGTGCGCTCGACCTTCGGCGCGAGGCGGGTCACACCGGACACGGTGACGACGATCCGGACGGCGTGCGGCGCGAGCAGCGGCGCGATGAGCTCGGCCGTCTCCTGCGCGCGGTGGAACGCCGGGTCCTCGCCCGGGCGACGGATGGCGATGACCGCGAGGTCCGCGTCCGCGTGGTCGGCGACCTCGTGCACGTCGTCGACCCCGACGACCCGCATCCGCGACGCGTCGACGCCGGCCCGCACGGCGGACGTCCGGAGCACCGGCAACAGGTCCTGCGTCCCGGCGAGCACGACCTCGGCGGTCGCGAGGTCGATGGGTTCGTGCCGTTCCCGCGGCGTTCGGGCCATGGCGCAGGTCCTTCCGGTCGCTGGACCCAGACACTACCGATCCGTCGCCCAGCGGGTCCGCAGGCGGGGTGACGCGTCAGCTGACTGTCAGCCGTTGTGTAACGAGGAGATCACGGAAAGGCCTGTACAAAGCGACAGACTCGTGCAGAATGGTCTGCGGCCATGACGACGACACACGACACCGACCAGCAGCAGCCGGAGACCCCGGTCGTGCACCTGTCCCGTCGCGCTGCCCTCGAGGCCGAGCGCGCAGCAGCCAGGAAGCCCGCCCGACGCGCCCGCGCTCCCCGCTCCCCGCGCAGCACAGCGGTCCTGCCCGCCACCGCCGCGGCGGCCGCTCCGGACACCGCGGCGACCACCGCAGCCGAGCCGGCACCGGCACCAGCCGAGGCAGCCGCAGCGCCGCAGGTGCTCCCCACGGAGAGCCGGCCCGGCCGACGAGCGACCACGGCGCGCGTGGCCACCGAGCACGTCGACGCCCGCATCACGAAGGTCGTCCGCCGCCGCCCCGCCGCGATCACGACCGCCACCACCGCCCGCGCGCCCCGCCCGTCCCGCTCGCACCGCGCGAGCCGCATCACCCTGACGAGCGCCGCCGCCGCCCTGGCCATGTTCGCCGCGTCCGCGATGCCCGCGCACGCCAGCGCCGGCACGTCGACCGCGACGTCCACCCTCGCGCCGCAGGTCCGCACCCAGGACTACGCCGTCACCCAGGCGGTCACGGCGAGCGCCCTCGACCGCGACGACTTCACCGTCAACGAGGCCCAGAAGGTCGTCGTCGCGGCCACCGGCGGCTCGGCCGACAGCGCTGCGGCCGACGGCTCCGTCTCCGCCGGCGGCGAGGTCCGCTCGCCGTTCCCGGGTCCGGTCCGGATGAGCTCCGGCTTCGGCTACCGCGCGGCCCCGTGCGGCGCGTGCTCCTCGCTCCACCAGGGACTCGACTTCAACCCCGGCATGGGCGCCCCCATCGGCGCCGTGGCGGCGGGGACCGTCCGGGTCTCGGGCACGTACTTCTCGTACGGCAACACGGTGATCATCGACCACGTGATCGACGGCCGCCGGGTCTCGACCCTGTACGGCCACATGATCCCCGGGTCGTCGCCCCTCCGGGCCGGCGACACCGTGGCGGCCGGGCAGTTCATCGGCAGCGTCGGCTCCTCGGGCGTCTCGACGGGTGCGCACCTGCACCTCGAGGTCCTGATGGACGGCGTGACGCCCATCGACCCCGAGGCGTGGCTCGAAGCGCGGATCGGCCGCTCGCTCACCACCTGACCCGGTCAGACGCTCGCCGGATGCCCAGCGCCCGCGCAGCGCCGACGCGGCTGGATCCCAGCTGACCTGTGCACAATCACAGCATGGACGATCACCACAGACCGCCCGCCCGTCGTCGACCCTCGGTGGTGTCCCGCTGATGGACGCCGACACCTGGATCGCCTTCGGGCTCGTCATCCTCTTCGTGCTCGTCGGTGGCGTGTTCGCCGCCGCCGAGATCGCCCTCGTGTCGCTCCGCGAGTCGCAGCTCCAGCAGCTCGAACGCCGTGGCAGTCGCGGGGCCCGGGTCGCCGCCCTCGGTCGTGACCCGAACCGCTTCCTGTCCGCCGTGCAGATCGGTGTGACGGTCGCCGGGTTCTTCTCCGCCGCCTACGGTGCGTCCTCGATCGCGCCGGACGTCGCGCCGCTGCTGTCCGGTCTCGGACTCGACCAGGGTGCCGCCGAGGCCGTGGCCCTCGTGCTCATGACCCTCGTCATCGCGTACCTGTCGCTCGTCTTCGGTGAACTCGTGCCGAAGCGCCTCGCGCTGCAGCGCGCCGAGGGCTTCTCGATGGCGGTCGCCCCGACGCTGGACCGCTTCGCGATCGTGATGCGCCCGGTGATCTGGGTGCTGTCGGCGACCACGAACGCCGTGGTCCGGCTGCTCGGCGGCGACCCGAACGCCCGCAGCGAGTCGATGAGCACCGAGGAGCTCCGCGGCCTGGTCGAGGACCACGACGCCATCGACGCGCAGGGCCGCCGCATCGCCCGGAGCGCGCTCGACGCCGGCGACCGGATCCTCCGCGAGTCGATGCGGCCCTGGTACGACGTGTCCACGATCGACGCGTCGGTGTCCATCGCCGAGGCCACGGACCACGCGATCGAGGAGGGGCACACCCGCTACCTCGTCACCGAGGGCTCGCGCGACGACGTCGCCGGCTTCGTGCACCTGCGGGACCTGCTCCGTCCGGCCGACCCGGCCGCGCCCGTGTCGACCCTCGTGCGCCCCGTCCTCGCGATGCCCGAGACGAAGTCCCTGTCGAGCGCGATCGCCGACATGCGGACCGACGGCCACCAGATCGCCCTCGTCGTCGACGAGTACGGCGGCAGCGCCGGCATGGTCACGCTCGAGGCCCTGCTCGAGGACCTGGTCGGCCGCATCCGGGACGAGTACGACCCGCCGGCCGCCGAGTCGGACGGGATCGACGGTGCCACCGTGCTCGAGGACCTGGCCGCGGACGGCGGCCCGCAGCTGCCGGACGGCGACTACGAGACCGTGGGTGGCCTCGTGCAGGTCCACCTCGACCGGGTTCCGGAGGTCGGCGACGTCGTCGACGTCGGCGAGCACCGGCTCGAGGTCACCGAGATGGACGGCCACCGCGTCGCGCGCGTCCGGGTGACGCCAGCCGCCTCGGGGGCTCCGGCCGGACCGGCGCGCGTGGCCCCGCCGGCCGCGTAGCCGGGTCACCGCCGGTCGGGAGGCGCGGTGCGGGCGGGCACCGTGCCTCCCGTCCACGTTCCGGTCACCTCCCACCGCGGCGGCCGCGCCGTCCACGGGTACCGCTGGTGCCTGTCGCCGCCCGGGTCGGGCCACGTACGCTCGTGCCATGGGTATCGACGTGCGCAACGAGATCCGTGACTTCCTGTCCTCGCGGCGGGCGCGGCTCACCCCGGACGAGGTCGGCATGCCGTCCTTCGGCGGAGGGGTGCGTCGCGTGCCGGGCCTGCGTCGGCACGAGGTCGCGATGCTCGCCGGCGTGAGCGTCGACTACTACACGCGACTCGAGCGCGGCTCGCTGAAGGGCGTCTCGGACAGCGTGCTCGAGGGCTTGGCCGGCGCCCTGCAGCTCGACGAGGACGAACGCGTGCACCTGTTCGACCTCGCCCGGCTGGCGAACGCCGGGGTCAAGGTCATGCACCGGAACGTCCCGACCCGGGTGCGTCCGGGCGTGCAGCGCCTGCTCGACGCGATCACCGGTGCCCCCGCGTGGGTGCGCAACGAGCGCGGCGACGTCGTCGCGACGAACGAGCTGGGCCGCGCGCTGTACGCGCCGATGTTCGCGGGCCCCGGCCGACCGGTGAACACCGCACGGTTCACCTTCCTCGACCCAGCGGCCCGCGACTTCTTCCCGGACTGGGCGGCCACGGCGCGGGAGGCCGTCGCCGTGCTGCGGGCCGCCGCGGTGGCGAACCCCTGCGAGCCGGGCCTGGTCACGCTCGTCGGCGAGCTGTCGACGCGGAGCGAGGAGTTCCGGTCCTGGTGGGCAGCGCACGACGTGCGGATGCACCGACGGGGCGGCAAGCGGATCGCACACCCGATAGTCGGCGAACTGCAGCTCGACTTCGAGGCGCTCGAGCTCGTCGCGGACCCCGGTCTGACGATGTTCACGTACTCGGCGGAGCCGGGCAGCGAGTCCGAGCGGTCGCTGGCGCTGCTGGGGACCTGGGCCGCGACGGAACGGTCCGAGCGGCTCGCCGCCGTGCGCGCGGGCGACGCCGAGCAGGCCGACTGAGCGTCGGGACCCGCGCAGGCAGCGTTCGTAGGGTGAGCGCGTGACGAGCACCGCGGACACCGACGCCGAGGCGGCCGCGCTGCGCCGGCACCGCCGACCGGAGCCGACGTTCGTCCGCGCGGTCGCGAAGGCCCTCGGTGACGCCCGCACCGTGCGCGAGGTCCGAGGGGGCCCGGTCTCGTACGTGCCCGTGGACCGCGAGCTCGTCGCCGACAGGGGTGCCGATGCCACGCTGCTGACCTTCCCGGCCGACGACACGCTCGCCGCACTCGCGCTGCTCACCGGTGGTCGTGTCGTGGTGCTCGCGCGCGACCCGGACCGCCTCCGTGCCGGGTGGCTCGCCGAGTACGCGCCCGACGTGGTCGCCGCCGAGGCCGCCACGCTGCCGACGATCGACCGGCTGGTGACGCTCGTCGGGCCGTCCGTCGACGTCGTGCGCCTGCCGGTGCCGTTCACGTGCGTGGACGGCTTCGGTGAGGGCTACTACGCGCGGCCGGAACGGCTCCTCGACGCCGACGTCCGGGCCGCCGACCCCGCGTGGAGCCTGGTCGACGACCTGACCGCTCGCCGATCGATCGCCGCCCTGCGGAACGCGCTCACGTCGGGCGAGTGGGACGCGCGCCACGGTGCGCTCCGTCGGCAGCCCGCGCTCGACGGGTCGGTCGTCCTGCTGCGGCCTGGCGCTTGACCGGGCTGCCGGCGCGACACGCCCGGCTTGACACGTCGTCGTAGGCTGGACACGTGAGTCAGCAGGAGGTGGTCGGCGCCCGGAGCGCCGGCATCAGGGCGTGACGCCCCCGGCTGTGCCGTCCGGCACGGCCGCCGTCGTCGAACCCTGACCACCCACCCCCTCGTCCCGCGCGGCGCACTCGCGCCCGGGCCCCGTCGAGAGCGACCACACTGTGCTGCCCATCAGCGAGAAGACCATCCGTTCCTCCTTCGTCAACGCCTCCCGCAAGGAGGTCACCGACCTCACCCTGCCCGCCGACCTCGACTCCCTCGACTGGGAGGCGCTCGACTTCCTCGGCTGGCGCGACCCGAAGACCCCCCGGCGTTCGTACGCGGTCGTGCCCACGCTCGAGGGCGACCTCGTCGGCGTGCTGTTCCGGCAGGCCGAGGCGTCGCCGCGGTCACGGGCGCAGTGCTCGTGGTGCCAGGACGTCACGCTGCCGAACGACGTCGTGTTCTCCGCCGCGAAGCGCTCGGGCAAGGCCGGTCGGAACGGGAACACCGTCGGGACACTGGTCTGCCAGGACTTCGAGTGCTCCCGGAACGTCCGGCGCCCGGTGCCGCCGGCGTACGAGGGGTTCGACGTCGAGGCCGCCCGCCTGCGCCGGATCGAGGACCTGCAGCTGCGCGCGGCGTCCTTCGTCACCGAGCTCTGACGCCCGGGCACCCGAAACGCCCGCGTAACGCGGTCTGCCTAGGGTGAGGCGCGTGGACCTCAGCGACTTCGACTCCGCCCCCGCCGCCGACGCCCGGACGACCGCCCTGGGGTGGGCAGCGGTCCCCGCGTGGGCCGACGCCCTCGTGGCCGGACGCCCGTACCGGTCGGTCCCGACGCTCGTCGCGGCGGCGACCGAGGCGGCGGCAGCGTGGACCGCGACGGACCTCGACACCGCGCTCGCCGAGCACCCCCGCATCGGCGAGCGCACCACCGAGCCGACGTCCGCCCGTGAGCAGGGGGCGATGGCCACGGCGCAGGACGACGTCGCGGCGGCGATCGCCCGCGGGAACGCCGCGTACGAGGAGCGGTTCGGCCGGGTCTTCCTCGTGCGTGCTGCCGGTCGGACGCCGGAGGAGCTCCTCGCCGAACTCGAACGGCGGCTCGCCGGGGACCCGGAACCCGAGGTCGCCGAGGCCACCGCCGCCCTCGCCGACATCGCCGTGCACCGCATCCGGGCGACCTTCGGCGTCCCGCACCTCACCACGCACGTGCTCGACGCCCGGACCGGCACCCCGGCCGCAGGTGTCGCGCTGACGCTGCGGACGGCCGAGGGCGAGGTCCTGGCGACCGGCGAGACCGACGCGGACGGCCGCGCCGGGCTCGGTCCGGACGTGCTGCCGCAGGGCGAACTGGAACTCCGGTTCGACACGGGCGCCCACCACCGTGCGACCGGTGTCCCGTCGTTCCACCCGTACGTCGTCGTGGCGTTCACGGTGTCCGGGACCGACCACCTGCACGTCCCCCTGCTGCTCAGCCCCTTCGCCTACAGCACCTACCGCGGCAGCTGACCAGGCGGTCGGCCGGCGGCCGAGCCTCGCCCAGGCGGACACGTTCGCGGTCCAGGTGCCGCGAACGTGTCCGCGGAGCCGAGTCTCGCGGGAGCGGCCGGCGGCGGGACGGACGGGAGGCCCGTGGCGGGGTCGCCACGGGCCTCCAGTCCGCCTCCTGGTCGCGTCAGCGACCGATGGACGACATGTCGGGGTAGCGGTCGCCGGTCGGGACGGGCAGCGCCGACAGGCGCGCGAGCTGGTCGGCGGAGAGCGAGACGTCGGCTGCGCCGACGTTCTCCTCGAGCCGCGAGACCCGCTTCGTCCCGGGGATCGGGACGACGTCGTCGCCCTGCGCGAGCAGCCAGGCGAGCGCGACCTGCCCCGGCTTCGCGCCGACCTCGTCCGCGATCTCCTTGACCTCGTCGACGATCCGCATGTTCTCCGCGAAGGCCTCCTGCTGGAAGCGGGGGTTCTGCTTCCGGAAGTCGTCGTCGTCCAGGTCGGACGGCTTCGTGATGGCCCCGGTGAGGAAGCCGCGGCCGAGCGGGGAGTAGGGCACCAGGCCGATCCCGAGCTCGCGGAGGGTGTCGAGCACGTCGCCCTCGGGGTCGCGCGTCCACAGCGAGTACTCGCTCTGCAGCGCGGTGATGGGGTGCACGGCGTGGGCCTTGCGGATGGTGGCCGCCGACGCCTCGGACAGGCCGATGTGCCGGATCTTGCCCTCCTGCACGAAGCCGGCGAGCTGGCCGACGACGTCCTCGATCGGGACGTCCGGGTCGACGCGGTGCTGGTAGTAGAGGTCGATGTGGTCCGTGCCGAGGCGGCGGAGCGATCCCTCGAGGGCCTCGCGGACGGACTCCGGGGCGCTCGAGATGCCGCGCTGCTGGGTCGGCGTCTCCTCGCCGGCCTCGTGCCGGTAGAGGCCGAACTTCGTGGCGATGACGACCTGGTCGCGGCGGTCGCCCAGGGCACGGCGGAGGAGGTCCTCGTTCGTGTACGGGCCGTAGGCCTCGGCGGTGTCGAAGAGGGTGACGCCGAGGTCGATCGCGCGGTGGATCGTGCGGATCGACTCGTCGTCGTCGGAGCCGGCGCCCGAGTAGAAGGCGCTCATGCCCATGGTGCCGAGGCCGATCGGACCGACCTCGAGGTCTGCGAGCTTGCGTGTCTGCATGGTGCCGGTCTACTCCCGGCGACTCCTCGCCAGGGGGGTACCACCACGGCTACGCTGTCAGGACGGACAGGGGGTCCGTGCGGAAGGGGAACGCCGTGATCGTCTTCGTGATCGTCATCGCCGTCGTGGTGGTCATCGCCGCCCTGCTCGTGGTGCTCGAGGTGCAGAACGTCCGACGCCGCCGGGCGCTGTCGCACCTGGAGCCCGTCGACCCGCGCGTCGGCGAGCGCGCGATGACCGAGGCATCGGCCGCCCACGCGGTCACCGAGGGGACGGCCAAGGCCGCACACCCGGGGATCACCGGCGGCGCCGGCGGACCGCTGGGCTGACCGCGGCCGGTTGGAGGGTCGGGTGCACCGTGTTGCACTCGGCACCGTGACGCTCGTCCGCTTCCTCCAACGGGCTCGACGGCGGGGCCGGCTCCTGGTGGGATCGGCACGTGAACCTGTACCTCCGGCTGTTCCTGCTCGCCGTGCGTGTCCGACTGGCCGGCGCGCGACCAGGACGGCGACCCTCGCTGTGGGGCGAGGCGCGCACGCCGTTCCGCGTCGTTCCGACGGACCTCGACACCCTGCGCCACGTCAACAACGGCAAGTACCTGGCGATGCTCGACCTGGGGCGGTACGACCTGCTCTTCCGGTCCGGCTTCTGGCAGGAGGCAGCGCGACGGGGCTGGTACGCGGTCGTCGCCGCGCAGACCATCACGTACAAGCGGTCCCTGACGCTCGGTCAGCGGTTCACGCTGCACACGCGGGTGCTCGGCGTCGACGAGCGTGCGGTGTACATGAAGCAGACGTTCGTGCGCCACGGCGCCGTCGTCGCCCGGGCGGTCGTGCAGGCGCGGTTCCTCCGCCGGACCGGCGGCGCGGTCACGCCGGACGAGCTCGTCGCCGCGACGGGCGACACCACGCGGGACCTCACCCTGCCCGCGTGGGTGCACGCATGGGCCGACGCCGTGCGGATCAGCAGCAGCGAGGTGCGCTGACCGGTCGGCCACGCCGTGTCCTCCGCGCGGACGATGGCCGGCGCGCGGCGGAGGCGTAGACAGGTCGCGTGCAGCAGGAGCGACCACGCGACGACCGACCGCGCGACGACGACCGCGACGACCGGAGCCGGCGGGCCACGCGCCGGACGGTGCTCGCCGGCGGGATCGGCCTCGGCGTCGCCGGGGTGCTCGCCGCGTGTTCCCGGCCCGATCCCGCTCCGTCCGGCAGCCCGAGGCCGTCCGGGCCCGGATCGGCCGCACCCTCCACCGGCACCGGTACCCCGTCGTCCTCGCCGACCCCAGGCGGCCCGGACTCCTGGGACGCCCTCGCCGCCGTCGTCACCGGCACCCTGCTCCGGTCGGGGTCGTCCGGCTGGGACGCCGCCCGCGTGCTGCAGAACCCCCGCTACGACGACGCCGACCCGCAGGCCGTGCTGCGCGTCGCGGGCGTCGGTGACGTGCAGGCAGCCCTGGCGTTCGCCCGGAACACCCGTACACCGGTCGCGCTGCGCTCCGGCGGGCACTCCTACACCGGGTGGTCGGCGGGCGGCGCACCGGGCACCGACGTCCCCCGGTCGCTGGTGATCAGCACGCAGGACCTCGACGACGTCCGAGTCGACGGCGACACCGCGACGATCGGCCCCGGTGCCCGACTGGCGGACGTCTACGCGACCCTGGCCCGTGCCGGACGGGCGATCGGCTCCGGCTCGTGCCCGACGGTCGGCATCGGCGGACTCACGCTCGGCGGCGGTGTCGGCGTGCTCGTCCGGTCCTCCGGCCTCACCTGCGACCAGCTGACCGGTGTCACGCTCGTCACCCCGGACGGCCGGGTGCACGAGGTGTCGGCGACGGCGGAGCCCGACCTGTTCTGGGCCTGCCGCGGCGGCGGTGGCGGGACGGTCGGCGTCGTCACCTCGATGACCTTCCGGACGCAGTCCGCGCCACCGGTGCTGCTGTTCAGCATCGTGTTCCCGTGGTCCGCCGCGGCCGCGGTGGTGCGGGCCTGGCAGGACTGGGCGCCGGTCGCGGACCGCCGGCTCTGGTCGACCCTGAAACTGCTGAACGGGACGCGGCACAGCGCACCGACGGTCACCGTCACCGGCGTCTGGACGGGGCCGGAGCGCGGCGCCGACGCATCCGTCGACGCGTTCGTCGCAGCGACCGGTGCGACGCCGACGTCCCACACCGCCGACGAGCTGACGTACGGCGCTGCCGTGGTCCGCCTCGCCGGGACGCCCCAGCGGGTGTCCGAGGCGGCCACCTCGTCGATCGGGACGCGGAAGCTCACCGGGGCGGAGATCGCGGTCCTCGTCCGCCAGGCGGCCGCCGCGGGGGACGTCGCGGGCAACCGGGAGGGCGGCGTCGCCCTCGACGCCCTCGGCGGTGCCGTCGCCGACGTCGGACGCACCGACTCGGCCTTCCCCTGGCGGGACGCGCTGATGACCGTGCAGTACACCGCGGTGTTCGCCGACGGCGCGGACCCCGCCCCCTTCGACGCCTACGTCCGCGGGTTCCGGCAGGCCATGGAGCCGGCCTGGGGGACCGGTGCCTACGCCAACTACTGCGACGCGGCGATCACCGACCCGTCGGCGTACTTCGACGTGAACACCTCGCGCCTGCACCGCATCGCCGAGCAGGCGGATCCCGACGGACTGCTCGACCAGCCCCACTGGGTCTGAGCCGGACCGCCGTCCTACGATGACCGCATGGACGACGAGGACCTCGTGCTGCCGGACGCCGCCGCGTGGCGCACGTGGCTCGACGCGCACGAGGACGACCCGGACGGCGTCTGGCTCGTCCTCGCGAAGAAGGGCACCACGGAGCCGACGACGCTGACGTACGACCAGGCCCTCGACGAGGCACTGTGCTCCGGGTGGATCGACGGCCAGAAGCGCGGTCGCGACACGGCGACGTTCCGCCAGCGGTTCACCCCGCGCCGCCGGGCGTCGCTCTGGTCCGAGCGGAACGTCGGCCTCGTCGCGGCACTCGAGGACGCCGGGCGCATGCGGGACCGCGGCCGTGCCGAGGTCGACCGCGCGCGGGCCGACGGTCGGTGGGACCGCGCCTACGCCGGTGCCGCGTCCGTCGCCGTGCCCGACGACCTCCGGGCCGCCCTCGACGCGTCGCCGGCCGCCGCCGCCCTGTTCGCCGACCTCGACGGCACGAACCGCTACGCCGTGCTGCACCGGGTGGTGACCGCTCCGAGCGACACCGCCCGGGCAAACCGGATCGCGAAGCTCGTCGCCGGCCTCGCCGTCGGCGACGCCCCGTACCCCCGCCCGACGCGGTAGGGCCGTCGCCGGTTGCCGCTGGTCGGCGGTGACCAGGGGGACACCGACCCAGGAACGGGTCACGGCACGGGCGTAGACCGGATCCATGACCACTGGTACCGACACCACGAACCGTCCTGCCGCCGCATCGGGCACGTTCCGCATCGGCGGCGACCTCGAGGTCCACCGCCTCGGCTACGGCACCATGCAGCTCACCGGCCCGGGCGTCTGGGGGCCGCCGAAGGACCACGACGAGGCCGTCCGCGTGCTCAAGCGCGCCGTCGAGCTCGGCGTCGACTTCTTCGACACCGCCGACTCCTACGGCCCGTACGTCGCCGAGGAACTCCTCCGCGAGGCGCTGCACCCCTACGGCGACGACATCGTCATCGCCACCAAGGCCGGCCTCACCCGCACCGGCCCGAACGAGTGGCCGCCGGTCGGCCGCCCGGAGTACCTCCGCCAGGAGGCCGAGATGAGCCTCCGCCGCCTCGGGCTCGAGCGCATCGACCTGTTCCAGCTGCACCGCATCGACCCGAAGGTCCCGCTCGAGGACCAGATCGGCGAGCTGAAGAAGCTGCAGGACGAGGGCAAGATCCGCCACATCGGTCTGTCCGAGGTGTCCGTCGACGACGTCAAGGCCGCGCAGGAGCACGCCGAGATCGTCACCGTCCAGAACCTCTACAACCTGACCGACCGTTCGGCCGAGGAGCTCCTCGACTGGTCCGAGGAGCAGGGCATCGGCTTCATCCCGTGGTTCCCCCTCGCCACGGGTGGGCTGACCGGCACGGACTCGCCGCTCACCGAGCTCGCGGAGGAGAAGGACGCCACGCCGGCGCAGGTCGCGCTCGCGTGGCTGCTCAAGCGCTCGCCGGTGATGCTGCCGATCCCGGGGACCTCGAGCGTCGACCACCTCGAGGACAACCTGCAGGGCGCGACCATCGAACTGACGGACGCGGAGTTCGAGGAGCTGTCGAAGCTGGGCGAGTAGTCCCCACCAATCGACGGACGGGAGGCGCGGTGCCGGCTGGCACCGCGCCTCCCGTCCGTTCGTGGCCGATTCGTGACTTGCCTGCTGCCGGTCTGCTTGTGCATACTCGGTATGGGCATACGGAGTATGCCTCCGACGGTACGAGGGGGAAGTCATGAGCGTACGGATGGGCGTGCTCGCGCTGCTGGTGGGAGGACCCGGGTACGGGTACCAGCTCCGGGGGGAGTTCGAGCAACGGACCGGGGGGAGCTGGCCGCTCAACATCGGCCAGGTCTACACGACGCTCGACCGTCTGGAGCGCGACGGTCTCGTGGCCCGCGGCGACGCTGACGACGACGGACACGTCGTCTACACGGCGACCGACGCGGGTCGCGAGGCGGTCGCCCGCTGGTTCAGCGAGCCGGTGCCGGCGAAGCGCGGGCGCGACGAGCTCGCGATCAAGTTCGCCCTCGCGGTGACCGTGCCCGGTGTCGACGTCCCGCGGCTGGTGCAGGTGCAGCGTTCCGCCGCCCTCGGCACCCTGCAGGACCTGACGCGGCTCAAGCGCTCCGCCGACCCCGCGACCGACCTCGCGTGGTCGCTCGTCCTCGAGTCGATGGTGTTCCAGGCGGAGGCCGAGGTGCGCTGGCTGGACCACGTCGAGTCGGCCGTCACCCGGCACATGCCGCCACCCGCCTCCGTCACGGACGTCGCATCGGTGCGCACCGCGGAGCAAGCACGATGACCGCCCCGCTCCTCGAGCTCGACGCCGTCAGCGTCCAGTACGGCGGCGGCGCCAACGCGGTGACCGCCCTGGCAGGTGTCGACCTGCGCGTCGCGCGCGGTGAGATGGTCGCGGTCATGGGCACGTCGGGCTCCGGCAAGTCCACGCTCCTCGCCTGTGCCGGGACCCTGCTCCCGCCCACCTCCGGCGAGGTCAGGATCGACGGTGAGTGGGTCTCCGACCGCCCGTCCCGCGAGCTGTCCGCGCTCCGTCGCCGGATGATCGGGTTCGTCTTCCAGGACTTCAACCTGATCCCCTCGCTGACCGCCGTCGAGAACGTGGCGCTCCCGCTCGAGCTCGACGGCTGGAAGGCCAGCAAGGCTCGTCGCGCCGCGGAGCTCGCGCTCGAGAACGTCGAGCTGTCCCACCGTGCCACCGCCTTCCCCGACGACCTGTCCGGCGGCCAGCAGCAGCGCGTCGCGATCGCCCGCGGGGTGGTCGGCGAGCGTCGACTCGTGCTGGCGGACGAACCGACCGGTGCGCTCGACTCGCAGACCGGCGAGGTCGTCCTGCGGATGCTCCGCCGGCACGTCGACAACGGCGCCGGAGCCCTGCTCGTCACGCACGACGCGCGGCACGCGGCATGGGCGGACCGGATCGTGTTCCTGCGGGACGGCCGGGTCGTCGACGAGACGGTGTACGCCGGCGTCGAGACGCTCGTCGGTCGAGCGGCGTCGTGAGCGGCCGTCGGCGCAGCGCTGGCGACGACCGGGAACGGGTCGAACGACGCGGTCCCCGGGTGTCCCGGACGGTCGTCCGGAGCCGCACGCGCACGCCCGTCGCACTCGGCCCCGCCCTCCGACTCGGTCGTCGACTGGCCTTCGCGAAGGCCGGCCGCGCGGTGCTGATCATGTCGCTGATCGGCATCCCCACCGCGGGCTTCGCGGCAGCGGCCGTGGTCGTCCAGTCGACGCTGCCCACCGTGCAGGAGCAGCTCCGGTACGACCTCGGCCACGCGGCGGCCCAGATGCGGCTGTCGGGCCCGGACCTGCCCGGGATGCGGCAGGACCCCGTGCAGTGGCAGCTGACCGACTCCGCACGGGACAGCCCGGTGACGACCGCCGACGAGGACTCGCCCTGGGCCGAACTGCTCGACCACGTGCCCGCGGGGGCCGAGGCGATCCCGGTCCGGACCACGCAGGTGGTCGTCGCCGGCCCGGAGGTCCCCGTCGCCGTCTCCGCGGACGAGGGAGCGACGTGGTCGCCCGCCCTCGACGGGCACTGGCACGTGCTCTCCGGCCGTGCACCGACCGCGCCGGACCAGGCGATGGTGACCCCCGCGACGCTCGAGCGCCTCCACCTGACCGTCGGCGACACCCTGACCGTGACCGATCCGGTCCGCCAGCGGTTCACCGTCACGGGCACCATGCGCGACGCCGCCTCCGGCCCGGACGCCGAGGGGGTGTTCCTGCCGTCGGGGTCCCTGCCGGCCGAGCTCCCGCACTCCGTGCAGCGCGGTGGGTCGGACACGACCGTGTACCTGCCCGAGGTCGCCCCGACGTGGTCGGAGATCCGCGCGTTGAACGCCCACGGCATCGTCGTCGAGTCCCGTCCGGTCGTGCTCGACCCGCCAGCGGACCGGCTCGAGGGCGTCCCGACCGGGACGACCGTGGACGCGTACCTCGGTGCCATGGCACTGGTCGGGGTGTTCGCCGCCTTCGAGGTCGCACTGCTCGCGGGTGCGGCGTTCCTGGTCGGCACCCGGGCGGACACCCGCACCTACGCGATCGTCACGAGTGTCGGCGGTGGGCGGGGCTTCGTCCGTGCGGTCGTCGCCGGTTCCGGGCTGGTGCTCGGTGCGGCGGGTGCGCTGCTCGGCACCGCGCTCGGTACGGGGCTCGGCGTGCTCGCCTTCCACCTGCTCGACGACGGCAACGTCGGGACCTGGCCGGGGCTGCACGTGCCGACACTCGCCCTCGTGACGATCGCGGCGGTCGCCGTCGCCGCCGGACTCGTGGCGGCCCTGGTCGCGGCCCGTTCGGCGACGCGGGTCGACGTCCTCGCGGCCCTCCGCGGTTCCCTGCGCCCCGCGGCGGCCCGTCCCCGGACGGAACGTCGGCGGCGGGTCTGGGTCCCCGTCCTGGTCGTCACCGGGACGGTGATGACCCTGGCGTGCGGTGCCGGCGTGCTCCTGCTCAACGACCGACCCGTGCAGCAGGACCGTTGGGCGGTGCTCGCCGGCGTCGGGGTCGCGCTCGGGCCGTGCCTGGTGCAGCTCGGCGTCGCCCTGGCGTCGCCGTGGGTCCTGGCCGGCGTCGCACGGCTCTCGGCGCGCCTCGGCCTGTCCGCCCGGATCGCCGCGCGGGACGCCCGGCGCAACCCGGTCCGCACGGTCCCGGTGCTCGCGAGCGTGATGAGCGTCGTGTTCGTCGCCTCGGTCGTGATCACGTGGAGCGCCTCGGAGCACGCCCGGTTCGTCCGGGGGTACGAGTACACGACCGCCGTCGGGGTCGCGACCGCGACCGTCTCGCTGACCGACCCCGACGGGTACGGCGACGGGTACGACGCCGCCGTCACCGACCGGGCCGCGCGCGTACTCTCCGGAGCGTTGGACGGCGTCCGGCTGCACGTGCTCGCCGTGAACCGCGAGGACGCCGGCAAGGAGCCGACCACGATCACCACGCCGCACGACTTCGTTCGGCGGGACTGCCCGACCTCCGACACGACCGGCTGCGCGACCTTCCTGCAGAGCGTCGGGAGCGGTGAGCCGCACATCGCGGCGGGGACGCTCGACGACTACGCCCTGCTCACCGGGCACCGCCCGTCCGCCGAGGTCCGACGGGCGCTCGCGGACGGCGAGGCCGTGTCGCTCTGGCCCGAGTACGTCCACGACGGGGCGGTCCGGATCGACACCTTCCGGGACCGCACGATCGACGACACCGCACTGCTCGAGGACACCCGCCCCGACGCCTCGACGACGATCCCGGCCGTGGTCGACGTGCAGACGCCACGGATCAAGGTCGGGGTCTTCATGACCCGGGCGACGGCAGCGGCACACGGGGTCCCCCTGGTCGACGGCCTGCTCGCGATGCACCTGCCGCAGGACCTGACCCCGTCCCAGTACGACGAGCTGTCGTCCGCGTGGCAGAGCAACGGCGGCGCAGACCGGGAACGATGGGGTGGTCCGGGCTTCGCCTACGAGCGCGGACCGGTGGACGAGCAGGCGACGGTGCAGGCCCTCGTGCTCGCCCTCGCCGCGGCGGTGACGATCGGCGCCACGGCCGTCGCCGTCGGGCTCGCCCGGTCCGACGGTCGCCGCGACGACGAGGTCCTCGACGCGATCGGGGCCGCCCCGGTCCTGCGCCGACGGGTGTCCGCCTGGCAGGCAGCGATCCTCACCACGGTCGGCGCGGTCGTCGGCACGCTGCTCGGGTTGCTACCGATCCGGGCGCTCACCCTGCGGTTCGACGGCGGCCCGACGGGGACCACGCACCTGCCGTTCGTCGCGGACTGGCCGGTGCTGGCCCTGCTCGCCCTGGGGCTGCCGCTGCTCGTGACGGCGGGCACCTGGCTGACCGCCGGCCGGGGCCGTCGACCGGTGGTGCGCCGTGCGCACTGACCGCGAACCTGTGAGCAGCCGCGAGGACCCTCAGCCACGCCGCCGGTTCCCCAGGTCGGGGGACTGGTCCGCGCGGGTGATCCGCGGGATACCTGTACCTGTGACCCGCACCACCCGCCTCGCCCTCGTCGCGAGCATCGTCTCCGCCTCCTGCATCGTCGGCGCCGGCGTCTTCGTCCTCTCGTCGACCCACACCGCCAGCGCCGACGACCGCCCGGTCGCCGCGGCGGTGGGCACGCGGGTCGAGCGGAGCGCCGAACTCCCCCGGCCGAGCACGCCGGACCAGGTCGTCACGGGGGCCCTCGACACCCCCGCACTGTCCGACGCCGTGCCGTTCGCGTACGCCGGGGACTCGATCACCGCCCGACCCGACTCGTGGCTGCACCAGCTCGAGGCGGACGACCGGCTGCACGCGGTCGGCGGCTACGCCCACAGCGGGTACCGCGCCGACCAGGTGCTCGCCGAGATCGGTCCGGTGCCGCAGGCCCGCGTCCTCGTGGTCGAGGTCGGCACGAACGACGTCAACCAGGCGGTCCCGACGGAGCGGACGATCGCGGGCGTCGACGCCATCGTGCGCAAGGTCGGGGCCGAGCGCGTGCTCGTCGTCGCCGGGCCGCCCGCCGACTGGACGTGGAGCCGCTGGGGAGCCGACCGACGCACCGGGCAGCTCGTCCTGACCGACGCGCTGCACGCCGACGCCGACCGGCACGGGTGGGCCTTCGTCGACCCCTTCCAAGCGATCCGCGCCGCGGACGGCGCCTACGTGCCGGGCACCTCGCCCGACGGCATCCACCCGACTGCCGAGGCGAACCGCGGCGTCGCCGCGGCGATGGCCGACGCGATCGAGCGCACCGCGCGCTGACCGCGACCACCGACGGACGGAAGGCCCGTGGCGACCCCGCCACGGGCCTTCCGGCCGTCCCGGGTCACTCGGGCAGCGGCTCGGCGTACGTCCGGAAGTCCCCGCGCTCGGTGTGGATGGTCCAGAGGCGCTCGGCGATGGCCGCACCGGAGTGGTCGTCCTGGCCGTCGTCGATGCCGAACGGGATGATCAACTGGCCGACGTGCACCTGCTCCTCGGCGACGGCGTCGTGCAGGAGCTGCGCGTAGGCGCTCTCCCCGGCGAAGGCGACCGAGGTCCCGGTCACCCGCGCGCCCGGACGGACCGCGCTGCCGCCGTTGACGAACAGGATCGTGCCCTTGCCGATGGCCCGCATGCCGGGCAGCACCTGGCGCACGGCGTTCACGGAGCCGTAGACCGAGAACTCGATCGGGCCGACGAGGTCCTCCGCCGTGGTCTCGAGGACCGGACGCATGTACTCCTTGGCCGGCAGCGGGCTGTACTGCAGCACCTCGATCGGGCCGAGCTGCTCGGTGGCGGCCTCGAGGGCGGCGCGGAGCGAGTCCCCGTCCCGTACGTTCGCGGCGAAGCCCTGGGCGCGGTGGCCGGAGTCGCGGAGCTCGGCGGCCAGCGAGTCCAGCCGGTCCTGGTTGCGGGAGATCAGCGCGATGTCGAAGCCCTCGCGGCCGAAGCGGTCTGCGACGGCGAGCCCGAGGCCCTTGCCGGCGCCGACGATGGCGATGGTGGTCATGGATGGTCCTCTCCGACCGGGAACGATGTGCTGCCGACGGTAGGCCGGTGCGCGCAGCGGTGAGGGGTTGTGCCGGGAACCCCCAGGGCTTTCCCGACCGCAGCGTGTGGACTCGCACCACGACCCGGGAGGAACACCGTGGACAGCACCCGCACGACCCGCAGCACGCTCCGCAGCCGCCGCACCTGGTCCGCCGTCGGGCTGGCCGCCGTGACCGCCCTCGCCCTGGCCGGTTGCTCGGACGACCGGAGCGCGACCGACTCGGGCGACGCCGCGCAGAGCAGCACCGCCAGCCCGCCGCCCGACCTCGCGGCCGGTCAGGTCGCTCCGGACGGTGCCACCTCCGACGTCGTCAGCGGGCTCGAGGCCCCGTGGTCGGTCGTCCCGGTGGGCGACGACGGCGACGCGTTCGTCAGCGAGCGGGACTCCGCCCGCGTGCTCGAACTGCGCGCGGACGGCTCGACGCGCGAGGTCGGCACGGTCGCCGGCGTCCGGCACGGCGGCGAGGGCGGACTGCTCGGCCTCGCCCTGCACGACGACGACCTGTTCGTGTACTCGACCGCCGAGGACGGCAACCGGATCCAGCGCTACGAGCTCACCGGGGACACGGGCTCGTGGCGGCTCGGTGACGCCACGACCGTGATCGACGGCCTGCCCGCGAACACCTTCCACGACGGCGGCCGGATCGCGTTCGGTCCCGACGGCATGCTCTACGCGAGCGTCGGGGACGCCGGCAACCGGTCCGAGGCGCAGGACCGCGACTCGCTCGCGGGCAAGATCCTCCGGATGACGCCCGACGGCGCGGTACCCGACGACAACCCGTTCGACGGCTCCCCGGTGTGGTCGCTCGGCCACCGGAACGTGCAGGGCATGGGCTGGGCGGCGGACGGCACGATGTTCGCCGCGGAGTTCGGCGAGAACCGCTGGGACGAGCTCAACGTCGTCGAGCCGGGGAAGGACTACGGCTGGCCCGAGGTCGAGGGCACCGGTGGCGAGGACCGCGGCTTCGTCGACCCCGTGCAGCAGTGGTCCACCGACGAGGCGTCGCCGAGCGGGCTGACCGTGATCGGTGACACCGTCTTCGTCGCGAACCTCAAGGGCGAGTCCGTGCGGGGTGTGCCGGTGTCCGACCCGTCGACCGCGACCGAGTACTTCGCCGGGGACTTCGGCCGCATCCGGACGGTGCTGCCCGGGCCGGACGACACGCTCTGGTTCGTGACGAACAACACCGACGGCCGCGGCGACCCCCGCGACGGTGACGACCGGATCGTCTCGGTCCCCCTGACGACCGGCAGCTGACGACCGGCAGCTGACGGGGGTTCCGGCAGCACCTCGTTGCCGTGGCCGTGCCGTCGTAGCGTGGAGCGCATGGACCACCGTGACGAAGCCCGAGACTTCCTGTCGAGCCGTCGCGCCCGGATCACCCCGGAGCAGGCCGGCATCCGGACCTCCGGGACGCGGCGACGCGTCACCGGCCTCCGGCGCGAGGAGGTCTCGGGCCTGGCAGGGGTGAGCATCGACTACTACACCCGGCTCGAGCGCGGGAACCTGCAGGGCGTCTCCGACAGCGTGCTCGACGCCGTCGCCACCGCGCTGCAGCTCGACGCGGCCGAGCACGAGCACCTGCGCGACCTCGCACGACACCAGAACGAGCCGCCGCGCCGGGCCGTTCGGAACGTCCGGGTCGCCGCCGTGCGACCGGAGCTGCAGTACCTGCTCGACGTCGTGACCGAGGCCCCCGCGATGATCGTGAACAACCGCCAGGACATCGTCGCCGCGAACGCCCTCGGGTGGGCCCTGCACGCCGCGCTCGTCACCGGGGACCGCCCGATGAACTTCTCGCGCTTCATCTTCCTCGACACCCGGGCGCGGGACTTCTACCAGGACTGGGACCGCGCGGCGCACACGAACGTCGCGATCCTCCGGCGCGAGGCCGGCCGGAGTCCGCGCGACCGGGACCTCGCGGCGCTCGTCGGCGAACTGTCCGTGCGCAGCGAGGACTTCCGCCGGCTGTGGGCCGCGCACGACGTCCGACGGCACTACGCGGGCGTCAAGGCGTTCGACCACCCGGTGGTCGGCCCGATCGAGCTGCACTTCCAGTCGCTCGAGCTGGCGGAGGACCCCGGCCTGAGCCTCACCGTCTACCCCGCGACGCCGGGCAGCCCCACCGCCGACGCGCTCCGGGTCCTCGCCTCGTGGGCGGCGACCGAACGGATCGCCGACCGCGCGACCGGGCGAATCGCCGACCGCGCGAGCGGGCGGACCACCGAACGGGAGGACGCGTGAGCGACACCTCGTCGGTCGAGACCGCACGGGCGCTGCCGGCGTCGTCGCGCTGGGACCGTCTCCGCTTCCGCTGGCACGCCGAGCAGGAGATCCACGACCTGACCCGCGACCGGGAGCACGAGGAACGCGTCGTCGCCGAGGCGACCGTCCGCCTGCAGCCCGGGCCGTGGAACATCGCGCTGCTGTTCCGTCGGGACGCCGGGTCCCGCCGGTGAGCGCCGCGATGACGACCGGTCGCACGGTCCTGTTCGCCGTCGCGGGCGGAGCGGCCGTCGGCAACCTGTACTGGGCGCAGCCCCTGCTCGACGACGTCGCCGCCGACCTCGGGACGTCCTCGGCGCTGGCCGGGCTGCTCGTCACCCTGACCCAGGTCGGCTACGCGCTCGGCATCCTGCTCGTGGTCCCGCTCGGCGACGTGCTCGACCGGCGTCGGCTCGTGCCGGGCGTGCTGCTCGCCTCGGCCGTCGCACTGGTCGGCGCGGCCGTCGCCCCGGGGTTCGCCACCCTGCTCGTCGCGCTCGCCCTGGTCGGCACGACGACGGTCGCCGGGCAGCTGCTCATCCCGCTCGCGGGCGACCTCGCCGACCCTGCGGCGCGGGGCCGGGTGGTCGGGACCATCGCCTCCGGGGTGCTGACCGGCATCCTGCTCAGCCGGACGGTGAGCGGCGTGATCGCCGGGTTCGCCGGGTGGCGCACGGTGTACGTCGTCGCCGCGGTCGCCGCGGTCGTGCTCGCCGTCCTGCTGCGGCGGGCGATCCCCGAGCTGCCCCCGCGCGAGCGGGTGGCGTACCCCCGGCTCATCGGCTCGGTGTTCCGCGCCGTCGGTGCGCACCGTGCGGTCCGCGTCACGCTCGTGATCAGCGCCGCCGTGTTCGCGGTCTTCACGATGTTCTGGACCTCGCTGACGTTCCTGCTCAGCGCCCCGCCGTACGGTTGGTCGACGACCGCGATCGGTGCCGTCGGACTCGTCGGGCTGGCCGGTGCGGTGGCCGCGCAGCGGGTGGGACGGTTGCACGACCGCGGGTGGTCGGTGCCGGTCACCGGCGGTGCGCTGGTCCTGGTCCTCGTGTCGCTCGTGGTCGCCGGGCTCGGTGCCGGATCGGTCCCGGTGGTGCTCGTCGCCGTCCTGCTGCTCGACGTGGGCGTGCAGGCGACGAACGTGCTCAACCAGACGCGCCTGTTCGCGATCGACCCCGCCGCGCGGAGCCGGCTGAACACGGCCTTCGTCACGAGCAACTTCGTCGGCGGTGCGATCGGCTCGGCCGTGGCCGGGGTGCTCTGGAACGCCGGCGGGTGGACCGCGGTGACGATCGGCGGTTCGGTGCTCGTCGGCTTCGCGACGACCGTCTGGGCCGTCCACCGGCGCCGTGCGCTCGTGGTGCCGGAGCGCACGGCGTCCGCCTGACGCGACCGCGACGACCGCGACCACCGCGCAGCCCAGAGCAGCCCCCGGCCGGACCCGGTGCCGTCAGGGACGGAAGGACGCGTCGACCGCGAGGTCGCCGTGCTCGGCCTGCCACCGCAGGGCATCGCGGACCGTCTCGGACGCGGTGTACGCCGGTGCGTACCCGAGCAGCCGCTGCGGCTTCTCGGTGCTGAACACCTGACTGCGCGACAGGTGCTCCCAGCTCGCGTCGGCGTGCTCGGTGGCCGTGGTCTCGCGGAACCGGTCCCAGCTGACGGACTCGAGCCGTGCCTCCCGGCCGGACCACGACGCGACCAGCGCGGCGTACCCGCGCACGGTGAGCGCCGTCGGGGCGGTGGCGAAGAAGTCCTCACCGGCGGCGGCGTCCCGCTGCTCGACGGCCAGCTGGAAGAGCTGGGCGACGTCGTCGGCGTGCACGTGCGCCATCGACTCGGCGCCGAGCCCGGGGACCTCCACGACCTCGCCCGCGGACAGCCGGGTGACGACCGTCGGGTCGAGGTTCCCCAGCGGGCCGATCGGCAGCCACCCCGGACCGCTGATGTGCCCCGGGTGGATCGAGGTCGTGACGACACCCCCACCGGCGATTTCCTGCTTGAGCATCCGGGCGATGGCGTCCTTCTGGGTGCCGTACTCACCGAAGGGCGGTGTTGCCGTCTCCTCCGTGATCGGCAGGACGTGCGAGACGCCCGCGCGCCAGATCGACCCGCAGTGCACGAGGTGCGTGCCGCTCCCCCGGAGCGCACGGACGAGCTGCTCGGCGGACTCGAGCGTGAAGCAGACGAGGTCGACGACGGCGTCCGCGGCGAGCGCCGCGATGCGGTCGCCGAACGTGCCGTCGCGGTCCTCCTGCTCCCGGTCAGCGGTGACGCGCTCGATGCGCTCCCACTCCGGGGCGTCGGCGTACGGGGTGCTGGTGCCGCGCGAGACGGCCACGACGTCGTGGCCGGCGCGGACGAGACGGGGGACGAGGAACGTGCCGATGTGGCCGGTGGCTCCGATGACGACGATGCGCATGGCGCTCACGCTAGGCGCGCGTCCCCGGGAGCGGCAGGCCCTGGTGGTGCCCCCGACGTCACGAACGGGAGGCGCGGGTCGTGGCCGACCCGCGCCTCCCGTCACGTCGTGGTCGGGTCAGACCGTGCGGACCGCCTGCACCGACCCGGCGATGACCGCCGCGTCCTCGGCGACGGCACCGACGGCGTCCGGGAGCCCGGCGCTGCTGAGGAGCTTGCGCGCGGCCCAGCCCGCGAAGCTGCCGACGATCGCGCCGACGCCGCCGAGGATCGCACCCTCGAGGCGGAGGTCGCGGCTGCCGGTCGTGCCGAGCGCCGCACCGGCGAGCGCACCGGCGCCGATGCGGCCGATCAGCCCGACGGGCGAGATGCGCGCGGGCGCCTTCTTCGACTTGTCACCGATGAGCTCGCCGACCGCCGACGCGACGAGCAGCCCGCGGCCGAGCGGCGTGCTGAAGGCCTTCCACTGCTGCCAGTCGCCCTTGAGGGCCTTGTTGTCGTGGTTCAGGGCGAGGACGGCCAGCGGGGTGCCGCTCCGTCCGCCGCTGAGGACCCCGAGAGCCAGGGTGCGGACCAGGGTGTGCTGTTCGTGCTGCTTGCTCATGGTTCTCCCGTCGTGTCAGGTCGGACGGTACTCGCGCACCGCTCGGGGGACGCAGCGGTCCGCGTCGTTCGGAGCCGCCCCGCGTACCGTCCCGGCCATGAGCAACGTCATCCTGTTCGGCGGCCACGGCAAGGTCGCACTCCTGGCCACCCGCATCCTCACCGAGCGGGGGCACCGCGTCACGTCGGTGATCCGGAACCCCGACCAGCAGGACGAGGTCCGCGCGCACGGCGGGGACCCGAAGGTCGCGAACGTGCAGGAGCAGTCGCTCACCGACTTCGCCGACCTGGTCCGCGGGCACGACGCCGTCGTCTGGTCGGCCGGTGCCGGTGGCGGTTCGGCCGACCGCACGTGGGCGATCGACCGCGACGCCGCGGTGCTCTCGGTGCAGGGCGCGGCGCAGGCCGGGGTGGACCGGTTCGTCATGGTCTCGTGGGCCGGGTCGCAGCTCGACCACGGTGTGCCGCAGGACCAGGACTTCTTCGCGTACGCGCAGTCCAAGATGATCGCCGACGCGGTGCTCCGCGACTCCGACCTGCAGTGGACCGTCGTCGCACCGAGCACCCTGACCGACGACGAGCCGACCGGGTCGGTCGACTGGGACGGTTCGGCGTCGCAGGTGCCGCGCGGGGACGTGGCGCACGTGGTGGCCGACGTGCTCGAGGACCCCTCCACCGCGGGGCGCACCATCCGCTTCAACGAGGGGTCGACCCCGATCGCGGACTTCCTGCGGGCGTAGTCACTGCGCTCGGGCTGTCGCGCGACGCGCGTTGCGCGACGCTCGTCGCGCGACGAGCGTCGCTGTGAGCGAACCGGGCGGACGAGGGTCGGGCTGGGTGCCTAGGTTCGGTCCATGACCGCAACCGGCACCGCCCCGACCCTCGTCTTCGTGCACGGCGCCCTCGTCCGTGACGGCTCCTGGTGGTGGCGCCCCACCGCTGACCTGCTCCTGGAACGCACCGGGGTCGCGAGCGTCGCCGTCGCCCTGCCGTCGTGCGGCGAGACCGACGCCGACGGGGGCGACCTGCGGGACGACGCGGCCGCACTCCGGGCGGTGCTCGACGCCTACGACGACGTCGTGCTCGTCGGCCACTCGTACGGCGGCACGGTCATCGCCGAGGCCGGCGCGCACCCGTCCGTCCGGCACGTCGTGCTCGTGTCGAGCTACACGCCGCCGGTCGGGGCCTCCCAGGGTTCGATCATGAGCGGCGAGCCCGACCCGGTCACCGTCCGGGTCGACGACGGTCGGATCCTGCTCGACGGGTACGACGAGGCGTCCTTCGGGGCCCGCTTCCTGCAGGACGCCGACGAGCCCCTGCAGCGCGACGCGTTCGCCCGGACGACGTCGCAGGACGCGGCGGCCTTCGGCGCGACGACGACCCGGACCGGGTGGGCCGACGTCGACTCCACCGCCGTGGTGTGCACCGAGGACCGCAGCACCACGGTCGCGCTGCAGCGGTCGCACGCGGCCCGGGCGACCGCCACCGTGGAGCTCCCGACCGGGCACCACCCGTTCATCAGCCGTCCGGACCTCGTCGTCGACCTGCTCGAGCCGCTGCTCGCCTGATCCGGCTCAGGCGAACTGGGCGTAGAACGCCTCCGGCGCCCCCTGCAGCGATGCCTTCACCCCGCGGCTCCACTCGTCGACGAGGACCTCGGCCGCACCGGCCTCGACCCCGTCGAGCGACGCACGGGCGACGTCCGCCGGGTCGACCATCGAGCCCTCGTACCCGGCCATGATGTCGGTGTCCGCCGCTCCGAGGTGGAGCCCCTGCACGGTGATCCCGGCGGACGCGAGCTCGAGCCGCACGGCGTTCGTCAGGTTCCACTCGGCGGCCTTCGCGGCCGCGTACCCGCCCGACCGCGGGTACACGAACCACGACAGGGCGGACAGCACGTTGACGACCGCGCCGCCGCCGTTCCGCTCGATGACCGGCGCGAAGGCCCGCAGCACCGACAGCGTGCCCCAGTAGTGCGTGTCCATCTCGCGGCGGGCGTCGGTCAGGTCCCCGCGCAGGAGCGACCCCGTCGTGGCGATGCCGGCGTTGTTGACGAGCAGCGTGACGTCCTGCGCGGCCGCGGCTGCGGCGGCGACCGAGGCCTCGTCGGTGATGTCGAGCGGCAGCACCTCGACGCCCTCGACGTCGACGAGCTCGGGGCGACGTGCGGTCGCGTAGACCTTGCTGGCGCCCCGCTCGAGCAGCTGCGTGACGAACCGGCGGCCGATGCCCCGGTTCGAGCCCGTGACGAGTGCGACGGATCCGGCGATGTCCATGGTGTCCTCCTGCCGAGCGGGCGTCTCCCGCACCGGCTCGGCTACGGTAGGACCTGACATCAGTGTCAGGTGCAAGCACGGATCGGAGCAGGCATGCGCATCGGGGACCTCGCGGCGGCGACGGGGGCGAGCGTCCGGTCGCTGCGGTACTACGAGCAGCAGGGACTGCTCACGGCGACCAGGACGTCCGGCGGCCAGCGCTCGTACGCCGGGACCTCCGTCGAGCGGGTGCAGCTCGTGCAGCAGTTGTTCGCGGCCGGTCTGCCGAGCCGGACCATCGTGCAGCTCCTGCCCTGCGTCGACGCCGGCGTGGCCACGGCGGAGTCGTTCGCGCTGCTCGTGGCCGAACGCGACCGGATCACCGCACAGCTCGCCGACCTCGAGGCCGCCCGAGCCCGCCTCGACGAGGTCATCGCGATCTCCGAGCACCCGACGCCGGAGCACTGCCCGGCCCTGCGCGAGCCGACGACCGCCGCGGCCTGAGCCCGCGTCGGGCCCGACAGGGCTGTCGGTGGCCGGCCGTACCGTGACGGCATGCCCGAGGGTGACTCCGTCCACCGCCTGGCTGCCCGGCTCCGCAGCACGGACGGTGCCCTGGTCGCGCGGGGTGAGCTCCGCGGCGGCCCCGATGCCGGTGCGACCGTGGCCGGTCGACGCATCGTCGCCCACGCCACGCACGGCAAGCACCTGCTGACCCGCTTCGACGACGGCTCGACCCTGCACACCCACATGCGGATGACCGGCTCGTGGACCGTCACCGCCGCCGGACGCCGACTCCCCGTGCACGCCGCGCGCGAGGCCCGAGTCCGGATGGCCCTCGACGACGGCCGGACGGTGTGGGGCATCGCGCTGCCCGTGGTCGAACTGCTCCCGACCCGCGACGAGCACCGCGCCGTCGGACACCTCGGCCCCGACCTGCTGCACGACGACCCGGACCTCGACGAGGCGGTCCGGCGCTGCACCGCCGACCCGGACCTTCCGGTGCGGACGGTCCTGCTCGACCAACGCCGGGTCGCCGGCCTCGGGAACCTCTGGGCCAACGAGCTCGGCTTCATCCGCGGGCTCCACCCCGACCGGCCGATCGGCTCCGTCGACGTGCCGCCCCTGCTCGAGACCGCGCGTCGGATGCTCCGGCACTCGGCGACGACGCCCGACGCGTACCAGGTGACGACGGGCGTCCTCCGCCGCGGCGAGCGCCACTGGGTCGTCGGCCGCGCCGGCCGTCCCTGCCTGCGCTGCGGCACGCGTGTCCGGGCCCGCGACGACGTCGAGGTGGTCGGCTCCCCGCCCCGCCGGGTCTGGTGGTGCCCGCGCTGTCAGCCGGCGGCCGTCTGACGGACCACGCGCCGGACGGGAGGCTCCCCCACCGGCCCGCCCCGCGCCTCCCGTCCGGCGCACCGGCCGTTCACCGCGGTGCGGCAGGATGGCCGGGTCCCCCCACCCCGACGACCCTCCCGGAGCAGACCGTGTCCGACCAGAAGCCCGCCGTCCTGTTCGTCTGCGTCCACAACGCCGGCCGGTCCCAGATGGCCGCCGGGTGGCTCCGGCACCTGGCGGGCGACCGCGTGGACGTGTTCTCCGCGGGGTCCGAGCCCGCGGACCGGATCAACGCGGTCGCGGTCGCGGCGATGGCCGAGGAGGGCATCGACATCGCCGGCGAGCAGCCCGCCGTCCTGACCACCGACGCCGTGCGACAGGCCGACGTCGTCGTGACGATGGGGTGCGGGGACGCCTGCCCGGTCTTCCCGGGCAAGCGGTACGAGGACTGGGCGCTCACCGACCCCGCCGGTCTGCCGATCGAGCAGGTCCGACCGGTGCGCGACGAGGTCCGTCGCCGGGTGGAGACCCTGCTCGGCGAGCTGCTCTAGCGACCGCCGGCCCGGGTCAGCGTCGGCGTGCGGCCCGACGACGCACCAGCGCCAGCGCCAGCGCCGCAGCGGCGAGCAGGCCGCCGATCACCGCGCCGATGGCGTTCGTGACCAGGTCGCTCGTGTCACAGGCCCGCCCGATGCCGAGGACGAACGCCTGCGCCGCCTCGATCAGGGCGGACAGGCCGATGCCGGCGGCGGTCATCAGCACCGGTCGACCGGAGCGGAGTCCGGCCAGGAACACGACCGGGACGAACAGGAGCACGTTCGCGATCGACTCGACCGCGGTCGGCGCGAGGTACGGCGGGCCCGCCGAGCACACGACGGCGTCCGAGGCGGAGCCCTCCGGGTACAGGGTGAGCCCGAGCACGGCGAGGAGCGCCAGCACCGCGAGCACGAGGGTCAGCCGGGGCGCCCGGGCCAGCAGCACCCCGAGGAACGGGGCGACGACGACGACCACGACGAGGACGCCGAAGGCGAGCCAGGGCACCTGGA
Source organism: Curtobacterium sp. ME26 (assembly GCF_903970945.1). Classification (NCBI taxonomy): domain Bacteria; kingdom Bacillati; phylum Actinomycetota; class Actinomycetes; order Micrococcales; family Microbacteriaceae; genus Curtobacterium; species Curtobacterium sp. ME26. The sequence goes on along the minus strand of NZ_CAJCKG010000001.1, from coordinate 63,921 downwards.
CGAGCAGGGTGGAGAGCAGGGTCAGGTCCTCCGGGGAGCGGGGAGGGGCAGCTCCCGCGCCTCGTCCCACGGCTCCGACCAGCCGAGCCGGTCGAAGAGCGCGTCGAGGAGCATCGCCGTGAACCCCCAGAGCGTGTGGTCGCCCTGGTCCGACCGTACCGTGAACGCCGGCCCCCGCCACTCCTGGCCACCGCGCCGCAGCACGGTCACACCGCGGTTCGCCGGGTCGAGGAGGTCGGCGACGGGGGTCCGGAACACGGCGGCGGACTCCCGTTCGTCGACGACCCGCACGGGGGTGGGCTCCCGCCACCAGCCGAGCACGGGCTGCACCAGGTGGTTCGAGTGGGCGAGCGGTACGGCCGGCAGGGTCCCGAGGACCTCGACGCCGGACGGGTCGAGACCGGTCTCCTCCCGGGCCTCGCGGAGGGCGGCGGACACGGTGTCCGGGTCGCCCGGGTCGACGCGTCCGCCGGGGAAGGCGACCTCACCGGGGTGCGAGCGGAGGGTCGACGCGCGGGCGAGCAGCAGCACGTCGAGGTCGCGGTGCACGGCCGGTGCCGCGGCGGGGCGCTCGCTGGGCGTGCGGTCGAGGACGCCGAACAGCATGAGGACCGCGGCCGCACGTGGATCGGGCGTGGCCGGCATCGCGGGGACGAGGGGCGCGGCCCCGGGAGCGGCGACGGCGGCGAGCGCTGCACGTGCGGCACGTGCGGTGCCTCCCGCGTCAGCCGGTCCGGCGCCGTCGGCCGGCGTCACCGGTCGGTGCCGTGCTCGGCCGTGTCGGTGCCGTCCGCGCTGTCGTCGGCTGGCGCAGAGTCGGCCGGCGCAGAGTCGGCCGGCGCAGAGTCGGCGGGCACGGCGGTCCGACGGGTGCGCAGGGCGCGGATGCCGACGACGGCGGCGAAGGCGACGACGGCCAGTGCGACGAGCAACAGCAGGACGGTGTGGTGCTGGTGTCCGCCGACCGGGGCGGCTGCCTGCGTCGCGGCGATCTCGTCGGTGGTCCCCGTCACGGCGTCCGCGGTCGCCGTCGCGGTCGCGGTCGGCTCGGAGGCCGCCGTCGTGGGACCGGCGGTCGGCGTCGCCGCGGTCGCACCCGTCGACGTGAAGCCGTACTCGCCGGAGATCGGGTGCCCGTCGACCGAGACGCTGCGCCACTGCACGCGGTACGCACCGGCGGCGGTGAGGTCGACGTCCTTCGCGATGGTCGTGCCCTCGATCCGGACGTCGCCGACGGTCCGTTCGGCTCCCCCGCCGTCGGTGACGCTGATGACGATCCCGGTCTGCAGCCCGGACAGCGGCGGCTCGGACAGGGTCAGCGTGACGCGGTCGAGGTCACCGGAGACGCTCGAACCGGCCGCCGGGTCCGAGCCGACGAGGGCGTCGTGCGCGGATGCCGGACCGGCGACGAGGACGATCGGTGCGATCGCTGCGACGACGACGCTTGCGACGACGACGCTGGCGAGGAGGGCTCGGAGACGCACGGGTGCCTTTCATCGGCTGACGACCCGGCAGGGACCGGACGTCCCGAGCGTACCCGGGCTCCTCCTCGCGGAGCCGCGGTGTCAGGCCTTGCTGACGAACTGCACGTCGGACGAGCCCAGCTGCAGCTGCTCCTCGATGCCCTTCTGGTCCGTCGACCCCCAGCGCTCGGCGATCTTGCCGTCGACGAACTTCGACACCTGGATGCCGCGCACGGTGAACTCGCGACCGGTCGGCTGGTGGCCCTGGAACGGGCCGGTGTGGGTGCCGTGGATGGTGAAGACGGCGGTGATGAAGTCGTCGGTGACGACGAGCGGGTCGGCCTCGAGCGTGAGGTCCGGGAAGGCCGTCGTGAACTCGGTCCAGAAGTCGACGATGCCGGCGAGACCGGGCGCCTGTCCGGGCGCCGGGTCGTGGTCGACGACGTCCTCGTGCCAGGCCTCGTGCATGCGGGTCCAGTCGCGGGCCTCGAGGATCCCCCCGAGCTGCTCCTGTGTGGCGGCGTTCGCGTCCTTGCTCATCTTTGTTCCTCCCGTGGTCGGACGGTGAGCGTCCTGACTACGCCCGCTCCCCGTGTACGACCGGGGCGTCCGCGGGACGGCTGTCCGGTCGGCGAACGCGGGACGCGACGGACGGGAGGCGCGTGGCGACCCCGCCACGCGCCTCCCGTCCGGCAGTCCGTCCGGCCGCGGTCAGCGACCGGCGGCGAAGTGGTTCGCGACCTGGGTCGCGGTGAGCTCCGTCGTGTACACCGCCGCGAAGCGCATGGTGCCCGTGAAGTAGTAGTTCGCCGGAGCGCCCGGCCACCCGCTGATCGTGTCGTACCCGACGCGGAAGTACCCGGTGTAGTTCTCCGGTGCCGTGAACGCCGTGTTCGAGGCGACGAGGGTACCGTCCAGGTACAGCCGCATGCCGTTCGCGGGCGACATCGTCGACACGACGTGGTGCCACGCACCGTCGGTCACGGCCCGCGGCGAGGTGATCACCTGCGTGGTGCCGTTGTACGAGCCGAACACGAGCTGCCCGGCGGTGTTGACGTAGATCTGCCGGTCGTGCTGGCCCGAGGTGGCGACCTGGTTGCTGCCGAAGCCGATGAGCAGCCCGCCGGCGACCGTGGTGCGGAACCAGACCTCCTCGCTGAAGGTCGTCGGGTTCACGACCGACCTCGGCGTCGACACGAAGCTGTTCGAGCCGTTGAGCTGGTACGACGAGCCGGTGTCACGGACGCAGGCGTTCGGGCTCGGCGTCGTCGCGGTCATCGTGCCCTGGTAGGTGCCGTTCGCCGCCTTGCCCGATGCGTCGACGGCGGTGGTCGAACCGGACGCCTCGCCGAGTCGGTACGCGAAGAGGGCACCGGAGGCGTCGGACGCGACGGCGGCCGAGCACGTGAAGTACGGCGCGGTCGCCGCCGAGTTGCCGCTGTTCGTGACCCGCGCGCTGTAGGCGGAGCGGGTCGGCGCGAACTGGTTGAGCATGACGACCACGGCGAGGGCGAGGACGAGGAGGGCGGCGACGACGCGGCCGTCGCGCAGGGAGCGGGCGATCACGAGGCGCGCACGGGTTCGATGCGGCCGACCGACAGGCAGAGCACGAGCGGCACGAGGCAGACGGCGATGAGCGCGGCCCAGCCGACCGGGTCGAGGTCGATGTTCGACGTCAGGTGGTAGTACCCGTTCCGGCTGATCTCGTCGATGACGACCCGGCCGACCTGGCCGTCGACGAGGTGGACGGTGTTGCCGCCGTGCGCCTCGACGCGGACCGGGAAGATGCCGGACGACACGATCGTCGCCTGGACGCCGTCGGGGCTCGAGGTGTTCGTGATCGTGGTCACGTTGACGAAGGGCTTCAGCACGAAGGCGGCGTACGAGGTGGTCAGGGCACCGCCGGCGATGCGGAGGCAGGTGCGGGTGACCCGGTCGGTGAACGCGCTCGTGAGGGTCCAGATGAGCAGGGTGCCGACGAGCAGGATCGGTGCGGCGCGGAACAGCCAGCCGAGGTGCGGCACGAGCAGCGCCGGCGTGCCGATGACGTCGGCCTGCGTGAGCGTCCACGGGTCGGTGGCGCCGTTGATGTCGCCGCGGGTGTGGATCCCGCCGTCGGCGTCGACGGCGATGATGCGGTGCGTGTAGACCACGCCGGGGTTCGCGTCCGTCGAGAAGGTCACGACGTCCCCGACGCGCAGCGTTGCGACGTCGACCGGCATGTCGAGCACGAGGGTGCCGACCGGGGCGGCCTGGCCCATGGACGGCGTCTCGACGACGAACCAGCGGCCGCCGGCGGAGAGGAACAGGACCGCGGCGGTGAGCAGCACGGCGGCGATCGCGGCGACGGCCCAGGCGAGGGCGGTCTCGGTGCGGCTGGTGGCCCGCCCGCGCAGGATCGGCAGGTCGAGCGTGCCGCTGAGCGGGATCGCTGCGGTCTGGCTCATGTGCTGCTCCGGTGGGGGTCGGCCGCTCGGGGCGGCTGCAGGTGCGTGGTGCTGTGTGTGGGGGGGGGAGGCGGCGCTCGACCGATGGGGGGCGGGGCGAGCGCCGCCGGGGTGGGCGTCACCCGGCCGGAAGGGGGGAGGCCGGTCGGGGGGCGTCGGTCCTGGGGGGTGGGGTGGGGGTGGTGCTCGCGCACCGGCGGATCGGGATCAGGGGCGACCCACCGGTGCGCCGTCCGGTGATCAGGCCGTGAAGGTCCAGGTCATCGGGACCGAGGCCGCGAGGCCCTGGTAGGTGTTGCCGGCGGACGGGTCGAGGGTCACCGCGAAGTTGAACGGGACGGTCGCACCGGCGGCCGGGGCCGCGGGCATCGTGAAGGCCGAGGCCGCCGCGCCCTTGAAGCTGGCGAGGGTGCCGCTGAAGACGGTGGTCGAGCCCGAGGTGATGACGAGGTTCATCTTGGCGCAGAGGTCGGTCGCGGTGCCGTTCTGGGCGCCGTTGTTCGACTGCGTGCAGGTGGCACCCGGGGTGAGCGTGAAGGTCGCGGCGTTCGCGGTGCCCGTGTTCTTGATCGAGATCGCGGTGTTGACGGTGTTGCCCGGCGTCATCGTCGTGCTGCCGCCGAACTTGTTGATCGTCGAGCAGGTCGCGGCGTTGGTCGAGACCGAGCCGCCGTCGGTGCTGAGGCAGGTGACGGTCGCGCCGGCGTTCTGCTCCTGCATGACGAGGGTGCCGGTGGCGGCCGAGTTGGCGTTGTTCGTGATGCTCGCGGCGAACCCCGACAGCGTGCCGGTGAGGGAGAGCGAGAGCAGGACGGCCGCGAAGATGCCGGCGAGGAGCGCCACGGGGGCGAAACGGATCCGCTTCAGCGCGGAGGTGCGGAGCTTGGTGGACACGGTGTACCTCATCGTTCGGTGGTTTGTCGGGAGCGTGGGGAGCAAGTCGTTCGGGCCGACTTGCTTCAATGATCAAGATAGTCACTCGTTCACCAAGTTGACCACTCGTATACTCACCCCAGAGCGGGGGACGCCCCGTGCCCCCCCTCCGACGGAAGCAGACCAGTGACCCAGATCGACGACGCCGACCTGATGACCGCGTTCGCCGCCGTGGTGCGGGCGAACGCGAGCCTGGTCGGGCAGTTGAGCGCGCGTGCCGGCATCCACGAGAACGCCCTCCGCGCCCTCGTGCTGATCAGCGACACGGGGTACTCGACCCCCACCGAGGTCGCCGGGTACCTCGGGCTCACGTCGGGCGCGGTGACGAACATGGTCGACCGCATCAGCACCGCCGGCCTGGTCGAACGGGCACCCAACCCCGACGATCGCCGCGGCTCCCTGCTGCGCCTCCTGCCCGCGGGCGAGGCCGTGGTCGAGGACTACCGGACCCGGTACGGCGCCATGCTCCGCGCCGTCGACGGCTCACACGACGGTGCGTTGCACGAGGTCCTCAACGCGCTGGCGACGAGCCTCTACGAACAGGCGGCCGACGCGCTCGGCGAGCGCGGGTAGACGGCGACCAGCAGGACGACCTGGAGGCGCGTGGCGGAGTCCGCCACGCGCCTCCAGGCCGTTCTGCACTTCCCTGTTGCTTCGAACTCGAAGCAGGTGTAGCGTCTCCCCCAGATGCTTCGAACTCGAAGCACACGACGGAGGAGCACATCATGAAGGCAGTCCGGTTCCACGAGGTCGGCGGACCCGAGGTCCTGCGCACCGAGGACGTCGAGCGTCCCGAGCCCGGCGCGGGCGAGGTCCGGGTGCGGGTCGCCGCATCGGCGTACAACGCGGCCGACGGCGGCATGCGCGGCGGCTTCCTGCCGATCCCCGTCGTCCTCCCCCACGTCCCCGGCTACGACGTCTCCGGCACGGTCGACGCGGTCGGCGAGGGCGTCACGGACCTCGCGGTGGGCGACCCGGTCGTCGGGTTCCTGCCGATGGAGCACGACGGTGGCGCGGCCGAGTACGTCGTCGCCCCGTCCGACGCACTCGTCGCCGCCCCGACGAGCATCCCGCTCGTCGACGCCGCCGCGCTGCCCTCGGTGGCCCTCACGGCGTGGCAGGCCCTGGTCGACGACGGCCACCTGACCGCCGGGCAGCGTCTGCTCGTGGTCGGCGCCGGCGGCGTCGTCGGGAAGTACGCGGTCCAGCTCGCGAAGCGGCTCGGCGTGCACGTCGTCGCGACCGCGAGCCCGCGCAGCGCCGAGGCGGTGCGGGCGGCCGGGGCGGACCAGGTCGTCGACCACACCACCACCGACCTGCACGACGTCGTCGACGAGCGGGTCGACGTGCTCCTCAACCTCGCGCCGATCGACCCCGAGGCGTTCCGTGCCCTCGTGTCGCTCGTCCGCGACGGCGGCGCGGTCGTCAGCACGACGGCCTTCATGGCGACGCCCGGCGACGAGGACCGTGCCGTCCGTGCGGCCACCGTCTTCGTGCGACCGGACCGCGAACGCCTCACGGAGCTCGTGTCCCTGGTCGACGCCGGCGCGCTGCGGGTCGAGGTCACGCGGCGCATCACGCTCGACGAGCTGCCGGCACTGCACGCCGAGGCCGAGGCGGGACGCATCTCGGGGAAGGTCGTCGTGACGGTCTGACCGCGCGTCGCGGCCGACGGGGTCCAGCGGTGCACCGCTGGATCCCCGCATGCCCCAGACTGGAACGATGCCCCAGCTCCCCGTCGTCTTCGAGGTCGGCTCCATCATCGCGCTGGTCGCGATCCTGCTCGTCGACCTGCTCATCGTCGCCCGGCGGCCGCACGTGCCGTCGCTGCGGGAGTCCGGGGCGTGGGTCGGCGTCTACGTCGGACTGGCGCTCGTGTTCGCCGTCCTCATGCTCGTGTTCGCGGGCGGGGACGCCGCCGGGCAGTTCGTCGCCGGCTGGCTGACCGAGTACAGCCTGAGCATCGACAACCTGTTCGTCTTCGTCATCATCATGGCGCGCTTCTCGGTGCCGAAGCAGATCCAGCAGGAGGTGCTGATGCTCGGCATCATCATCGCGCTGGTCCTGCGGGGCATCTTCATCCTGGTGGGCGCCCAGCTCATCGAGGACTTCTCCTGGATCTTCTACCTGTTCGGCGCCTGGCTCATCTGGACCGCGATCCAGCAGCTGCGCGAGGACGACGACGCGGAGCAGCAGGACAGCGCGCTCGTGCGACTGCTCCGCCGGCGAGTGCGGATCACGGACGACTTCGACGGCATGAAGTTCCGGGTGACGCACGACGGGGCGAAGCACTTCACGCCGCTGCTCATCGTGCTCATCGCGATCGGCACGACCGACCTGCTGTTCGCCCTCGACTCGATCCCGGCGATCTTCGGCATCACCGAGAGCGCGTTCATCGTCTTCACCGCGAACGTCTTCGCCCTGATGGGGCTCCGGCAGCTGTACTTCCTGCTCGGCGGGCTGCTCGAGCGCCTGGTCTACCTCAAGTACGGGATCGCGCTCATCCTGGCGTTCATCGGCGTGAAGCTCGTGCTGCACGCCCTGCACGAGAACGAGCTGCCGTTCCTGAACGGCGGCGAGGGCTTCGCCTGGGCGCCGGAGATCCCGACGTGGGTGTCCCTCGTGGTGATCCTCGTCGCGATGGCGGGTGCGACCGGGGCCAGCCTGGTGCGGATGCGGCGCGACGGGGAGCTCAGCCGGCGCTGATCGCGCGGGCGGCGAGCGCGGAGCCGAGCATCATCTCCATCGCCTCGCCGACCAGGCGGTCGCCGTCGCCGCGGGCGATGCGCCGCGAGGACACCAGCGACGCGATCCCCTGCACGGTGGCCGCGAACAGCATCTTGAACGCATCTCGGGCACCTTCATCGAGGTCGTCCGAGCGCGGGCCCATCGCACTGTCGACCACCGTGAACAGCTCGGCCGCCGCCTCGGCGACCCGGGGCGGACCGCCGCCCGCCTGCGCCTTGGCCTGGAACATCAGGTCCATGAGGGCCGCGTCGTCGATGGCGAAGTCGACGTAGGCCCCGGCCACGCGGAGGAAGCGTGCGCGCACGTCGCCACCCGGCTCCCCGAGCGCCGCGCGCACGTCGGCCGTGAGCCGCTGGAAGCCGGCCTCGGCCAGGGCGTCGAGCAGCGCCTGCCGGTCGACGAAGTGGCTCCGAGGTGCGCCATGGCTGACCCCGGCGCGCCGCGCGAGGTCACGCAGGGAGAGTCCGTCGACGCCGGACTCGCGCAGCACCGCCGTCGCCTCGTCGAGCAGCACCGTGCGGAGGTTCCCGTGGTGGAACGGTCGCTCGGCCATGCGATCATCCTACTGACATCTAGCCATTGACTACATTCTTGTCAGTGTCTAGATTGAATGCATGACCACGACACAGACCCTGCTGGTGTTCGGCGCGACCGGCCAGACCGGCCAGCACTTCACCCGACTCGCGCTCGAGGCCGGCCACCGCGTGCGCGCCGTCGCCCGGACGCCCGCCAAGCTCACGGCCCGGCACGACGCCCTCGAGGTCGTCCAGGGGAGCATCGACGCGGACCTCGACCTCGACGCACTGCTCGACGGCGTCGACGGCGTCGCGCTCATGATCGGCGACCGGGTGGCGCAGCAGGAGCGGCTCGTGAACACCGAGTTCGTCCGCCGACTCGTCCCCGCCATGCGCCGTTCCGGCACGCGCCGGCTGCTCTACCAGGCCGGTGGCCTCAGCGCAGCGCCGGGCAAGCGGCTCATGCCGGTGCTCCGTCTCGTCCGCTCGACGATCGCGCGGTCCTTCGACGGGCAGCACCGGGACAACGAGGCCGTGATGCGGTACCTCGACACCGAGGCCCGTGACCTCGCATGGGTGGCGCACCGCGCGGGCATCGGGTCGGACGGACCCTCGAAGGGTGTGCTCCGGCGGTCGGCGACGTGGATCAGCATCGGGACGTTCGTCGACTGCGCAGCGTACAACCTGCGGCTGCTGTTCGACGACGATGCGGTGCACTCGTGCGACGGGAGCGCCTACCGACGGGGCCGGTGAGCCACGGGGGCTCACCCGTCCACCGCTCCCCGGTCCGTCCGGTCAGCGGGGCTCGTCCACCAGGGCGACGAACCGGCTGCCGACGCCGTAGACCGCACGGCGCTCGGTGCCCGCGGCCGGGCGGGGTGCCTCGTCGAGGTCGTGGTGGTCGCAGACCAGGACCGTCCAGTCCGGCCACCACTTCTTCGGCCGCTCGGCCTCGGAGAACCCGCAGACCGCGCACTCGAGGTCGGCCCACACCCGCTTCGCGCCCGTCCGGTTCGCCCGCGACTGCACGAGCCACGCGGGCGGGTCCTGCTCGATCCGCTCGAGCTCGGCCTCGCTGACGTGCGACGGGATCCCGTGGCGGGCCGCCATCTCGAGGGGGATGTCGAGCCGTACGGCGGCGTCACGTCGGGAGAGCATCCGCCCAGGGTAGGTCGTCGCGCACGCCCGTGCCGACCACGACGGCGGGCCAGGCGGGTGGATCAGGCGGGTGGATCAGGCCGGCGGATCGGACCGGCGGATCAGGCCGGCGGTGCGGGCCGGTCCCCCGGCAGCTCCACGGCGGAGCCGCCCGCCGCACGCCGACGCTGCGGAGTCGACGGCCGGGGTACCTCCGGCATCGCGAGGGCACGGCGACGCGCGGCCTCCGCCCGTCCGGCGCCCGTCACCGCCGCGATGAACGTCGCCGACTGCAGCACGGCGAACACCGGCGGGACCAGCAGCAGCGTCACCCGGTCGGTGGTCGCGGCTCCGGCGACGAGGAGTCCCAGCCACCCGAGCACCCACGCGACGGGCAGCCAGACGAACCGCTCGGCGAGGACCGTCGACGGACCGATCGACCGATCCGCGCGGGCGATGACCTCGTCCCGGTCCTCGGGCGACATCTCGGGCGGCCGAGCCGCGAACTGGCGGTCGATGCGCTCCTGCCGGCGCCAGTCCCCCGTCAGCCCCTCGGGCGGCACGGGACCCCTCGCGGCCACCCGCACGAACGGCGCGACGAGGCACCCCGCGGCGCCGGCGAGGAGGACCACGGCGAGCACGTCACGGACACCGGACCCGCTCGACAACGACCCCCAGACGTCCGCGACCACGAGGAACGCACCGACGACCACGGCCGTCGCGCCGCACACCACCGTCCGCCGTCGCAGCCTCCCCGCGTCGACGAACTCCGCACGCCGCGAGCGCACCACGCGCCATCCGACCACGAAGCCACCGTCACGCATGGACCGATCTTGTCCCCCGACCCCGAACATGCGCACGGCCCGAGTGGTACAAGTAGTTAGTCGAACTAGTCAGCGGTCGAGACGAGGACGCCGATCCGGCGTCACTCCCGACTGCGGCTCCCGGGCAACACCGGCGGGCTGCGTCCCCCACACGGCACTCCGGTGCCCGACCGTCCACACCGACCAACACTGCAAAGGACTTCCCATGAGCTTCCTCGGCTTCATCCTCCTCGGCCTCATCGCCGGCGCCATCGCCAAGCTGATCCTCCCCGGCCGTCAGGGCGGCGGCTGGCTCGCCACCCTCGTGCTCGGCGTGATCGGCGCCCTCATCGGCGGCTGGATCGGCGGCGCGGTCTTCAACGTCGGCTACGACGGCTTCTTCAGCATCCAGTCCTGGATCATCGCGATCCTCGGCGCCCTCGTCGTCCTCGTCATCTGGGGCTTCATCACCGGTCGTCGCGGCAGCCGCGCCTGACGCGACAGCACGACGGACGGGAGGCGCGGTGCCAGCTGGCACCGCGCCTCCCGTCCGTTCTGTGGTGACCAGGAACGGGACGCCGTCAGGACGGCGCCTCCCAGAGTTCGATCGGCAGCCCCTCCGGGTCGTGGACACGCACGAAGCGTCCGTACTCGGTGTCCCACTCCGCGCGCCGCTCCACCGGCACACCGGCCGCCTCCAGGCGCGCGACGAGCGCATCGAGCTCGGTGACCCGGAGGTTGAGCATGACGGCCTGGTCGCCGGCGAAGGAATCGGTGTCCGCGGGGAAGGGTGCGAAGACGGTCGCGCCCGCCTCCTGGTGCCAGGCCCGGTCGCTCCCGGCGTCCACGCCGAGGTGCTGCCGGTACCAGGCGGCACGCGCCTCCGGATTCCGACTCCGGAAGAAGAACCCGCCGATGCCCGTCACGGTCATGGCGGCACGCTACCCCCGGGAACGGCGTGCCGGCGAGCGCACTCGCAGGTCCGTCCGGAGCAGGACGTGGGAGCATCGGTCACGTGAGTCCCGTGCAGACCGACGTCCGTCAGGTCGTCGAGTCGTCCGGGAACGACCTCGACGCGGCGCGCGCACTGTTCGAGTCCGCCTACGACGCCTCCGGGTTCCTGCCCGAACGCTCCGACCGGACGTTCGGCTACCGGTTCCGCTCGGTCGGCGACGCCTCGCTGACACTCGACGCCAAGCGGTTCGACGCCCGCATGGTCGGCGAGGTCGACGCGACCAGCCACTACTTCGTCAGCTGGGTGAGTGACGGCGGCGGGGTCATGGACACCGGACGTGACGAGGTCGCCCTCGTCCCCGGTCGCCCGGTGGTGTTCCCGAGCACCCGCCCGTTCGGCTTCGACCTGGCCGACGTCCGGCAGAACGTGGTGCAGTTCGACCGCCGGCTGCTCGAGCGGGTGGCGGCGGAGATGTACGGGACCGAACCGGCACCGCTCCTCTTCGACCACGCCGCCGTCCCACGGCCGGCGGCGGTCCGAGCCTGGAACGCCGAGCTCCGGGCGACCGCGCAGGTCGTGCTCGGTCCGGTGCCGCTGACGCCGCTCGCCATGGCCGAGGCGACGCGGCAGACCGCGGCGGTGATGCTCCGCACGTTCCCGCACGTCACGGTCGTCCCGGCCGTGCCGGACGTGCCCGGCGCACGCGGCCGGGTGCAGGAGGCCATCGAGTACATGCACGCGAACGCGGAGTCGCCGATCACCACCACCGACGTCGCGCAGCACGTGGGGCTCAGCATCCGCGGCCTGCAGCAGGGGTTCCAGCGGCAGGTGCAGGCGTCGCCGAACTCGGTGCTCCGCGGGATCCGCTTCGACCGGGTGCGCGCCGAGCTCCGGTACCACGCGGTCGGCGAGGCCACCGTGTCCGAGGTCGCCCGGCGCTGGGGCTTCGCCCACGCTGGGCGCTTCTCGGCGGCGTACGCGAAGCGGTTCGGGGAGCTGCCGAGCGAGACGCTGCGGCGGCGGGGGTAGTCGGCCGGCGGGGCTGGTCGGTCGTCGCGCCGGGGGTCCGCTGCGCCGTCGGCGCGACCCGGTGGGACGCTTGGTGGCCGAGCAACGCGCCCGGCCACCGCGCGTCGTCAGGCGGAGACGCCGCCGTCGATGTTGATGACGCTCCCCGTCATGTACGACGACTCCGCGGAGGCGAGCCACACGACGAGGTTCGCGATCTCGTCGGGCGTGCCGTACCGGCCGAGTGCCGTGATCGCGGTCATCGCCGGCGCGAAGTCCGTCGTCGCCGGGTTGCCGTGGGTGTCGACGGGTCCGGGCTGGACGACGTTGACGGTGACCTTGCTGCCGGTGGCACCGAGGTCGCGTGCGAGGCCTCGTCCGAGGGCGGTCAGTGCTGCCTTGCTCATGCCGTAGACGGTCTGTCCGGGGAACGGTGCCCGCTCGGCGCTGAGCGAGCTGATGAGGATGATGCGGCCCTCCCCGCTGATGTGTCGGAGCGCTTCCTGCACCGTGTAGGCCGGTCCGCGGAGGTTGAGGTCGAGGGTCTGCTCGATGTGTTCGGCGCTTGCGTCGGCGAAGGGCTCGAACCATGCCTGCGCGGCGTTCGGGACGAGGACGTCGAGGCCGCCGAGGAGCTCGACGGCGCGCTGCACCGTGGCAGCCGCCTCGGTCGGGTCGCTCGCATCGGCGCGGATTGCCTCCGCTCGACCGCCGGCGGCACGGACCTCCTGTTCGAGCTCGTGGGCAGCGTCCTCGGAGGACCAGTAGGTGAAGGCGACGTGGGCGCCAGCGGCGGCGAGGCCGCGGACGATGCCGGCGCCGATGCCGCGGGAGCCGCCGGTGACGAGCGCGCGTCGGCCGGTCAGGAGCGAGGGAGTCGTGGTCATGGTGGTGTGCCTTTCGAGAGCGGTCGTCAGAAGGTCGGGAGTTCGCCGCCGTCGACCGTGAGGGTCGTGCCGGTCACCCACTGGGCGCGGTCGGAGGCGAGGTAGGCGACCGCCTCGGCGATGTCGCGCGGGTCACCGGGACGGCCGAGCGGGACGGCCGCGGTCGTCGCGGCGAGGTCGACGCCCATCGCATCGGCGAAGTCCTGGCGGATCGCGTCGGCGCCGGGAGTGAGGACGTTGCCGGGCATGACCGTCGTGACGCGGATGCCCGCGGGCGCGAGTTCGGACGCCAGGGCCTTGCCGTAGGCGTTCAGCGCAGCCTTCGCGGCGCCGTAGTGGGCGAGGGGGCCAGCGGGGAGGACCGCCGAGCCCGAGGAGATGTTGATGATGACGCTGCCGGCTCCGGCCTCGCGGACCGCCGGCAGGAGCGCGTTGTTGAGCCGGACCGCGGACAGGTAGTTGAGGTCGAGCGCGTCGGTCCACTCGTCGTCGGGGATCGTGCCGATGCCGCCGAGGTGCGTCCGTGCGGCGCCCGCGTTGTTGACGACGACGTCGACGCCGCCGAGGTGCTGCAGCGCGGCGGATGCGAACGCGTGCACGCCGTCGGCGCTGCTGAGGTCGCCGGGGATGAAGGCCGCACCGGCGGGCGTCGTGTCGGTGGCCGTGCGGGCCGTGGTGACGACGGTCGCGCCGCCGTCGAGGAAGCGCTGGACGACGGCGGCACCGATGCCACGGGATCCGCCGGTGACGACGACCCGCTTCCCGGCGAACTCGGAGGGGTCAGGGGTCGGAAGGGTTCTGAACATACGGTCCACAATAGGGGTTCTGGACCGCACGTCCACAACTCGGTACGATCAGGGCATGGCGCGACCGCGGAAGTTCCAGGAGCACGACGTCCTCGACGCAGCCCGACAGCAGTTCACCGAGGGCGGGTTCCACGGGACGTCCGTCGACGACCTCTCGCGTGCGACCGGTCTGAGCAAGGGCAGTCTCTACGGGGCGTTCGGCGACAAGCAGACGCTCTTCCACCGGGTCTTCGGCGACTACTGCGACGGTTCGGACGCCATGGCCGCCGCGCGCGTGGACGGACCCGAGGACGAAGCCCTGCTCCGCCTCCGGGCATGGCTGCACTCGCCCGAGGACACCGACCCCTACGGGTGCCTGCTCGCGCGCGGTACCGCCGAGCTCGCCGCCGAGGACGACGCGGTCGCCGCCCGCGCCCTGGCGGCGTACGACACCCTGCTCGACAGCTGCCGCGAGCTGGTCGAACAGGCGCAGCGCGCTGGGCTCGTCGATCCCGGGGCTGACGCGGCCGCACTCGGGGGTCTCGTCGTGACCACCCATCGAGGGCTCGAGGCACTCGCCAAGGCAGGGGTCGACCCGGCGACGCGGAACCGGATCGCGGAAGCGGCGATCGGGAGCATCGCGAGCTGACGCCGAGATCCGGCGCGGTCCGCTGCTGAGCAGGCGGGTCCCGTCGTCGCTCCGGCCAGGAGACGGACGGGAGGCACCTTCCGCGACCCCGCCCCGCGCCTCCCGTCTGTGACGGGGTCGCTGTGGAGACGGCGCTGCGGGTCTCGAGGACGACGGTCGGCGCCTGCCCCCGAGCCACGCGGGGGCAGGCACCTTTGTCGTCCTAGGCCGCGAGTTCGTAGTGCGAGACCTCGACGTCCGCGACGTCGCTGCCCATTCCCGCGAACATGCGCACGTGGTCCTCGCCGAGGTAGACGTCGCGCTTTGCCTCGTAGAAGGAGCGGTCGTACCACGCGACGCCGAAGCGGACCTGCCCGCCTGCAATACCGTCACGACGGGTGACGATCGCGACCTTCCAGTCGTAGTTCGCCGCACTCGCAGCGAGACGCTCGTCCGACTCTGCCAGCTGATCGAGGCACCGCTGCACCGCGTCCTCGGAGTCGAGCGTGATGGTGACGTCGCTGTGCGCCACCGCTCGGCGGCCTCGGACGCGCTCGGGAACGTCTCCGGCGAGCGACACCAGTTCCGACCTGTTCATGTGTTCCTCATTCCCCCGCGGACGCCCCGCGGTCGAGCCAGCATACTGATACTCCAGTATGAGGAACAGGGGTTCGGATTTGAACAAGCTGCACGCGCTCACCGCTGCGCAGGGGGTCTCCGCCGCCGGGGACGCGATCACGACCGTCACGCTGCTGTTGGCCCTCCAGGAACGGGGCGCATCGGCGTTCGTCGTCTCGGCGCTCGTCCTCGCCGAGTTGCTGCCCTCGGTCGTCCTGGGGCCCGTCCTCGCTCCGCTGCTGGACCGGATGGACGTCTCACGGATCGTCTCGGCAGCACTCGCGCTGCGAGCACTCATCGCCATCGGGATCGCCTTCGTCCCGTCGGAGGGAGGACTGCTCCTGCTGGTCGTTGCGGCGGCGGCGGTCTCGGCGGTCGACTCCCCCGCGATGGCACTCCTGGTCCCGACCGCGGTCCCCGCAGGTCGTGCAGTCGCCGTCGGGTACGCCCGATCCGACACCTGTCGCACGATCGGGGCGCTCGTCGGACCGGCCGTCGCCGGGTTCCTGGTCGCGGCCGTCGGCACGCACACAACCCTCCTCGTCGACGCCGGCACGTTCCTGCTCCTCCTGACGATCGTCCTGGCGCTGCGGCTCCGTCGACCCCCGGAGCGCACCCCGGTGACTCGGACGCCTTGGCTCCGGCAGGTGACCGCCGGACCACGGATCCTGTTCGGCGACCGTGTCATGGCCGCGTCGGTCCTCGCACTCGCGACCGCGATCGTGTTCACGGCCATGATCACGGTCGCGGAGGTGTTCTTCATCCGGCAGGAGCTCGGACAACCCGCTGCTGTCTACGGGGCCCTCGTCACCACGGGCGCGCTCGGGCGACTGACCGCCGCGGCGCTCGTCGCTCCGCGGATCCCGCCACATCGCCAGCAGGCGGCACTCTGGAGCGGTGGGGTGCTGATGGGCGCGGGACTGCTCGTGATGGCGTGGGTGCCGTCCGTGGCCCTGACGGCGGGAGGACTGTTCCTCGTCGGTGCCGCGAACGCGGTCCAGAGCCTCGCGATCCGGTCGATCGTGCACGCACGAGCCCCGCGGGACGTGCAGGGCCGCGCCTTCGCAGCGATGATCGGCACCAACAACGCCGCGACGATGGCCGGCACTGCGGTCGGCGGTCCGGCGGTCGCCCTCCTGGGCGGTGGCGGGACGCTCCTGCTCGGCGGCGTCGGGACGCTGCTCGCGACGCTCGTCGGGAGCAGGTGGCTCCTCCGTCGCCGGTGACGTGAGTGGCTGAAGATCGGTCGGGCACGTCGCGAACGGATGCTTCTCGTCGGCACAGGAGGTCGTCAAGCCGCAAGGCCGCTGTTACCTTCTGCTCATGAACATCGGGCACGGCGACGCACCGCTCCGCGTCACCCCGGCTGTTCGGATCGCAGCGGTGCTCGCCGCCGGGTACGGCTTCGCACTCGTCGCCCTGGCAGTCGTGCTCGCCACGGACTGGGCTCTCCGGCGGGGGAACGTCGGCCACCTGCACAGCCTCGCTGCGTACCGCGGTGTCGCGTACTCCATCGTGGCGTGTGCCGCCGGAGCTGCTCTGCTGATGACCGGCAGCGTCCGAGCATGGCGCGGCTCGAGGGGGCTTGCTGCGCTCATCCCCCTCGGACTCATCGTCGCCATCGGTTGTGTCGGCGAGCTCATCGACATCTCGACCGGTCAGAGCGTGAACTCGAACGTCACCGGTGCGGCGATCATCTGCGCAGCTGCCCTCCCGGCGGTGCTGTTGACCCTGCCCCGAAACGGACGGGAGGGCCAGCAGCGGCCCGACCCGCCGACCCTCCCGTCCCGGTGGTCACGGGTGGAGCACGACCTTCGTCCAGCCGTCGTCACGCGCATCGAAGTGGCGGTAGGCGTCCGGGGCCTCGTCGAGCGAGAGGTCGTGGCTCACGATGAAGGACGGAGATGCCTTCCCGGCAGCGATCAGGTCGCGGAGCTGGCGGTTGTACCGCTTCACGGGTGCCTGACCGGTGCCCATGTGCTGGCCCTTGAAGAAGAACGTGCCGTAGTCCAGCGCGATCTGCCCCTTCTTTGCCAGTTCGTCGGAAGCGCCGGGGTCCTCAGGTAGGTACACGCCGACGACGCCGATCCCGCCCGTGAACCGGACTGAGGCGATGAGACGGTTCAGCACGAGATTGGGCTGCTCGTTGCCCTGCCCGTCGTGGGCCTGGTACCCGACGGCCTCGATGCCGCGGTCGGCTCCGAGGCCGAGGGTCGCGTCGAGGACCGTCTGCACGGGATCGACCTTCGAGTCGTCGACCGCGATCGCACCGATCGACTCGGCGAGACGGAGCCGGTCCGCCTGCCGGTCGACGACGAAGATCCGCGATGCGCCCTTGATCGAGGCGGACAGCGCGGCCATGAGGCCGACGGGTCCGGCGCCGTACACGACCACCGTGTCGCCCGGCTGCACCCCGGCGAGCTCGGCTCCGTGCCAGCCGGTCGGGAAGATGTCCGACAGCATGGCGTAGTCGTTCTCCTTCTCGACCGAGTCCTCACCGAGACGGAGCGCGTTGTAGTCACCGAACGGGACGCGCAGCAACTCGGCCTGGCCGCCGCGGTAGGGGCCCATGTCCGCGTAGCCGTACGCGGCTCCGGCAGCGGCCTCGTTCGGCTGCATGGTCAGGCAGAAGCTCGACCAACCCCGCTCACAGTTCTTGCAGAACCCGCACGCCACGTTGAACGGCAGCACGACCCGGTCCCCGACCCGCACCTTCTGGACGCCGTCACCGACCTCGATCACGGTGCCGAGGTTCTCGTGCCCGAACACACTGCCGGTCTCGATGTCGGTGCGGCCCTCGTACATGTGCAGGTCTGACCCGCAGATGTTCGTCGCGGTGATCTTGACCAGGATGTCGGTCGGCTGTTCGACCTCGGCATCCGGGACATCCTCGACGCTCACGTCGTGGGGGCCGTTGTAGACGACTGCTCGCATGGTTGCTCCGTTCGGGTCGTCGGCGCCGTCGTCGGCGCCGACCCAGCGGACGGTACGCGCGCGGTACGAACGCTTCCTGCGGAGTACGCAGAGGGGACGATCCGATGTGCACGCGTTGGAGTGACCGGGACGAACAATCATGGGTCCCGATCTCGTTGAGGGCCCGCGCTGGTGCTGCCACCAGCAGCGAGCCGAGACGAGAAAGAGCACGAGCACGAGCACGAGCACCGCGGGTCGCAGCAACGATGCTGCGCGTCCTTCCAGACCCTGAACCCGTTGGCGCCGATTGCACGCAAGGGATCACGCTCGCGTGCGACTCGCTCGTCGTCGCCAACCTCGGCCGACCGGCCACCGCCGTCATCCTGCCGACTGACATTGGTTGAACGATCGTTCAGCCCAAGGTGGAACGACCGGTCCTGACCTGGGGTTTCCCCGATGCCCCCCGACCGAGGGAGCAGCGCCGTTCCCAGCGTCCTCTTAACCTGCGCGGACCGACAGTTTCCCGGACTGTCGCCTGACCCAGGGGGAACCCGTGCGCCGTAGCAACTCCACCGTCCGACGTGCCTGCGCCGTCGGCACGACCATCGCCCTCGTCGGCCTGTCGACCGGTCTCGGCATCATGACCGCGACGTCGGCCTCCGCCGTCGAGCCGACGTCCAGCACCACCGTCGCGGACAGCGGGACCACCGCTGTCGACACCACGCCGAGCCCGTCCGCCGAGGCACCGTCAGCCGACGCCCCGGCGACCGACCCGTCCTCGACGGCCACCCCGCCCGCCGACTCCCCCACGGAGCCTGCAGCACCGGCGACCGAGGCTCCCGCCGCCCCGGAACCGACCGTCCCGACCACCGACGCCCCGAGCACCGCTCCGGAGTCGACCCCGCGCATCGCCGCAGCCGCCGGGACGGTCACGATCGACGGCGACGCCTCGGTCGGCTCGAAGCTCACGGCCGAACCGTCCGGCTTCACCGCCCCGACCACCCTGAGCTACGCCTGGACCGCGGACGGCACCCCCGTGAGCCAGGCCCAGACGTACGTCGTCAAGGCGGCCGATGCGGGCAAGGTCCTCACCGTCACGGTGACGAACACGCAGAACGGCGTCCCGGTCGAGTCGGAGTCGGCGCAGACCGCCCCCGTCACACAGGCGCCCGTCTTCGTCGACGAGGCCGGCACCCCGATCACCGCGGGCACCACCGAGGAGGACGACCTCACCGTCTCCGCCACCGCGGGTGAGCGGTTCTCGTACACGTTCCGCGCGACCGGCTCCCCGAAGCCCGTGCTGAGCCTCGACTACTACTACACCGGCGACGAGGACGACCACGAGGGCGAGACCCCGGCCGACCAGCTGCCGGAGGGCGTCTCGTTCGACCCGGCGACCGGGGTGCTGAGCGGCTCGACCGAGGACGCATCGGCCTACGACTTCGCGGTCACGGCCACGAGCGGCACCCAGACCGTCACCCAGACCGTCGAGCTCGACGTCGTGGCAGCTGCGCCCGTCGGCCTCGAGGCCTACGCCCTCGACCGCGCGACGTACCTCGAGTTCGTGAAGAGCGGTCTGCCGACCGAATGGTTCGACGAGGAAGCGCAGCAGCACTCGGGCTCGTTCCGCTCCTGGGTCATCAAGGCCGACGGCTCCGTCGTCACCGAGAAGACCGACTGGGAGACGGACGGCTCGTTCGGCTCCGGCTTCACGACCACCGACACGGAGGGCGGTACCCCGACCGTCCCGCAGGGCGGCACGCTGCTCCTCTCCGGCGACCTGGTCGACCAGTACGGCAACCCCGTCGTCGACGAGGAGACCGGCGAGGGCGCCGACATCAGCGTCCGCTCGAACGTCGCCTCGGACGTCATCGCTGCGGACCCGGTCGCCGACGGCTCGTTCCTCGGCGGCTCGGGCTTCGTCGGCGTCACCTTCCCGCACGCTTCGGTCCACCGCCTGACCGTCAGCGCCGCGGACTTCAGCACCGCGTTCGACGTGCAGGTCACCCCGACCGCAGCGGTCACCGTCCCGAAGGCGTCGACCCCGATCGGCACCGTCCAGCACGG
The DNA here is from genome assembly GCF_903970945.1 of Curtobacterium sp. ME26. NCBI lineage: Bacteria > Bacillati > Actinomycetota > Actinomycetes > Micrococcales > Microbacteriaceae > Curtobacterium > Curtobacterium sp. ME26. The sequence continues at coordinate 44,014 of NZ_CAJCKG010000001.1, read as the reverse complement.
CACCAAGGCACCCGCGCAGGCGAAGGGTCGGCTCGCGTACACGGGTGCCGACGAGACCTCGCCGCTCGCGTGGGCCCTCGGTCTGCTCGTCGCCGGCGCCGGCCTGATCGGCGCCCGTACGGTGCGTCGCCGGCGCGCCCAGCGCTGATCCCTCGTCTCCCGTCCGCCTCGTACTCGCGCGTCGGACGGGAGGCTCCTCCCGCGGCCCCGCCACGTCCCTCCCGGACGTGGCGGGGCCGTTGGCATCGGCTCTGGTCCCGACCAGGTGCCGTGCGCCCGTCCTCGCGGCACGGGGGCTCCCCACATCGGGTACGCCCGCGTCTCGACCTCCGAACGAGTCCTCACCGCTCACCGCGTCACGCTCGCTTCAAGCCGTGCCGGGACACGCTGGGGATCGCGAAGCTGGATCAGTCGGCCAGGAGCCTCCGCGACGCGAAGGACATCGTGAACGAACTCACCGCGAAGAACGTGAAGATCAACATCGGTGTTCCTGTCCACGATCCGGACGACCCGGTGGGACGGCTGCTCTCCATCGCCGTCGCCCTCGCGGACGTCGCTACGGTCGGTGGTGTGGAGCGTACGGACGGGACGATCAAGCACTTCTCGCAGAGCAACCCAGCAGGCGATGGGCAAGGCGATGTTGCTGCCTTGCTGCGACGGGTTGCGCAGACCATCGATGACCTCGGCGACGTGTCGATCGAGGACGTGACGTTCACGAGCAGCGTGACTGAAGGAGAGGACGACCTGACGATGACCGTCTACTACTACCCGGAGCCACGCCGCCGCTGACCAGGTCGTGGTGTCGTCCGCGCGTCCCGCTTGTCCCATCGCTCTGTGAGGTAGTTCGATCAGGAACCGAACCGGCCGAGTCCTGCCGAGATGGCTACCCCGAGACCACGACCATCCCCACCGTGCTCCCGACGATCACGGTTCGAGCGGTACGGCGCCTCTGCCCGTACGGCGCACGTGGATCGAGCGCGGGCGAATGCTTGGCTGAGTCAGCAGTCGTACTGGGCGCAAGGACGTTCGCGCGACCATCGGACTTCGATCGGTCGCGCTTCCCAGTCGGCGGTCACGCGGGGTGACCGAAGACGGACAGAAGTGTCCAGCCGAGGCCTATCACTGCCAGACCTACAGCGAGCACACGGATGAGTCCCGGGGTCATCGCACCTTGCGGACCGCGGCTGCCCTGTTGAGCGTCGATGAAGTACCGCGCAATCGGCTCCGGACGAACGATCGCGGTGACCGCTACCGCAACCATCGCCGGCCCAGCGACGAGTCCGGGGATCCACATGGGCCTACCCAACCAGGTCGACGCGATGACGGTGAGGCGTAGCTGCCTGCTTCCCGCTGTCCATCAGCCGATCGGGTTCCGGACGCGATTGCCGTAGGCATGCGATGCTTTCCGCGTGCGCTACGGCCTGATGAACGAGTATGGCGTCGATTGGCCATTCTGGAGCGAGGACGGGCCCTGTAATCAGGGTGTCCCGTCGCTACCGCCGCGGCTCATCGACGAAGTACTGGCGTGGACAAATGACTTCAATACCAACTACTCGGTCGAAGCCGGCTGGCCGACCGAGGTCGCCGCGCGCTCCCACGAGCGCCAAGGCCGTCGCCTCCTCCAGTTGGTTCGACGTGAGCTGGAACCTGAGGACGAAGTAGTGTTCGACTACTGGGAGACGAACAGGCGCAAAGGCCTGTAGCCGCCCCCGCATAGCGCCCCGGCAACCTCATCGAACCTTGCCCGGGGGCCAAAGCCCTCGGAGACCGCTTGTTTCGATAGCCGATCGTCTACTGAGACAGCTGGCGTCCCGCTCGCGGCCTGGTGAACCTGGGGCGGTGCGGCGACAGCGTCAGAACGGATACGCCGCTGTCGTGATCATGCGAACCCTTGTCTGCTAGTACCGATGAGTCCGGTCAGCACTCCAGCGGCGCATAGCGCTCAACCGGTGATGATGATCGGGAACCACGGGAGCTTCTTGCGATAGAGCTTGCCAGTCCGCTTGTAGTCGATGAAGTAGTAGACGATGCCGCTCGCGAACGGTACTGCGCCGATGATGAAGAGCTTGATGGCGATCGCGCGCATCATCGTCGCCGTTTCGCTCGGACGATCATCATGATGATGATCGCGATCCCGATCACCGCAACGATCGTGGTAGGGATGGGCTCGAATCCCACGCCAGTGAACATCAGGTCCTCTTCCTGCGCGCAAACCAGAAGCGTTCGCGCCTGTCCGAATGGACAGTACTCACGGACCCGGGAACCGTCCCGTAAGCCGATCGGGTTCCGGCCGCCGAAGCGCTCCTCGCCATCTCTAGGATCGCGACATGGAGTATTACCGGATCAGTCAAGACACCCTGGCGCAACTGTCGCTTCACGACGCGATGGTCCGGTCATCAGTGGCTCATAGGCGGCACTGGGCTCCGCTGGATGTACGAGCGGCGTTTCCTGGGGTGCCGGACCACGAATTCGAGACGGCGCAACAGCGACTTGACGAGCTGGAGTCGGACGCGGCTCGGTGGGCTTGGTCGCTACGCGAAGCGGGAGGCTTGACCGAGACCGAGGTACGCGACGCGCATCGCGGCCTCTATCCCGAATTCTCGGACGTTGCGGTCGGAGACCTGATCGGGCTCGCCATGGACACGCAACGCTGATCGCAACTCCTATCGGCATTATCAAGCCGCGCTCGGTAGCGGATCCGCCAGCGAGACGATCAGCGCCCGAACCTGCCGGTGGTTTGCTTGGACTCCCATCGATCGAGCTGATGTAGCTCATTCCGAGAGTGCCCCACCGCGGCCATAGCCTCTTTCATGCGTGCGAGCGACAGGTCTGCAGCGGCCGCCTGAGCCAACAGCCGCGGCATCATCTCGTCGCTCTGCCCATTGCGATCCCACCCGTTGTTGCCGATGGAGTGCAGCGTCTCGAGGATTTCGTGTTGTTCCTTGGTGAATCCGATCCAAGAGAGATCGGCAGGAGGGGGAGCCATGACTTGATTCTGCTGGTTGAGTCTCCTGTTCGGTTGCCGATCGGCTTACGGGACACCCGGGCTGCTATCGACGAGTGCCGGCGTCATTGCTACGGTCGAGGGATGGACGGCCACAATCTTCGCTCGATCGTCATTCGGCCGGCAGAGGTTGTCGACGTCGAAGGCATTGCTGCCGTCCACGCCACCTCATGGCGAGAGACGTACGGGCGGTTCGTGGTGAATCCCGATATTGATCCTTGGTTCGACGTCGATCGGCGCATCGACATGTGGAGAACGAACCTGCAGCAAGACGCCGTCGCGACCTTTGTCGCCGAGGACGAGTCGGGCGTCATCGGGTTCGCCGCGACGCAGGAGACACCCTTGTCTGACGCGGTCCGTCCAGAGGAACTCACGATGCTGTACGTGCTCTCGCGCGCTCATGGCGGAGGCGCCGGGCAGGCGCTCTTGAACGCAGCGCTCGGCCCGCGCCCAGCATCTCTTTGGGTTGCTGCCGACAACCCTCGCGCGCACTCGTTCTACCGGCGGAACGGATTCGCCGCCGACGGAACCACGTCGAGCTTCGGGCCCATCGAGACCACAGTCCGATTGGTCCGCTGAGGGATCGGCTAGCGAGACGGACCCTCAAGCGACTACTGGCCCGAACCAGAGCAACACGGGTCCTAGGGCAAGCAGGGCCGCACTCGCGGCCGTGACCGCCTCGCTGCGCTTAGCCCCTGCTTCCTTTCGGGACCGTGCCGCTAGCGCGAGGGCGGTCCAGGTTCCGCCCCACGGTCCTACGGCCAGTAAGAGAACAATCGGGTAGAGGAAGAGGGTGCCCTCGCTGCCGGTCAGGAGCACGGGAAGCCACATGACCGCCCAAAGGATCGCGAAGCCCGCCGCAGAGCAGATCAGCAGCGCCAGCGCTGCGCTGTAACGCCCGTTGGTCGGCGGCTCAGGCTGAACAGGCGTCCACATAGCGTGATGCTATCCAGACTGTCGCTGCCGCATCGGCTATCAGACGCAGGGGAGACGGGGCACAGTAGTGCCATGTCTTGGCTCGCGGCGCAGATCTTCCAGCGATACCAAGACCGTCGCGCGCGTCAGCACGCAGCTCACAGGCCGGCTGCACCCCCGACGCTTCACCCGATTCTGGGAGTTGAAGGCCGCTCGATTGAACTCTCGATCGCCTCGGACGTCCCTCCCGACCCTGGCGCGTTCGAACTTGCGGCCGAGCACATACACGCTCGCGTGATGCAGCAAGACACTGAACCTGGCGACCTCTTACAGGCGGCGCGGTGGCTTCGTGGTCTCTGGCCTCTCGAGGCCCCCGCGTCAATCCTCGCTCGACTCGACGACGACCTCGAGGAGCTTGGCCGCCGTCAGACGAAGGGGTATCAGTAGCCGATCGACTATCGGACACGTCAGCGACGACGCTGGAGGATGCCGACCACTCCGATGATGGCGATGACAACAATGGCCGCAACGACGAGCCATACAGCTTGCCACTGGCAGGTGTGCCGGAGGCGGATCGCCCTGCGGACCGATGCCGCTTGACCTCCAGTGCGCCTGAGGTCGTATCGTGCCGACGACGTGAAGGAGGAGCATCATGGAGCACCAGACCGAGGCGATCGCGTTCAAGACGCAGGGGCACACGATCCGGGGTGATCTCCGCCTCCCGGCGGACGGCGGTACGTCCAAGTCGGGAGCTGCGGTGGTGCTCGTCACCCCTGGGAGCAGCCGGAAGGGGCAGGTCGGCCGCAACTACGCGCGCCGACTCGCGAACTCCGGATTCATCACGCTCACGTTCGATCCCTCGTTCCAAGGACGGAGCGACGGAGAGCCGCGTGACCTCGAGGACCCGTCCGCGCGGGTGGAGGACGTCCGTTCCGCGGTGGACTTCCTCGCCGTGCGCCCCGAGGTCGACATGGACCGACTCGGGGTCCTCGGTGTCTGCGCGGGCGGGGGCTTCGCCGTCGCCACCGCGAAGATCGAACACCGCTTCGCCGCGATCGGCGTCGTCGTCCCGGTGAACCAAGGCCGACAGCGACGACAAGGCGGCGGCCGTGACCCCGAGGGTGCCGTGCGAGCACTCCGAGCTGTCGGTGCGCAACGCACAGCAGAGGCACGCGGGGATGCGATCCGCCGCGACCCCTGGATCCCGGATACGCCGGCCGATGCCGTTGCCGTCGGGGTCGCGGATCCGGCGACCTTACAGGCGGTGGACTACTACGGCACACCCCGCGGCTACGACCCGGACCGCAGCAACCGGATGGTGTTCACGAGCACCGCCCTGCAGATCGGGTTCGACGCCTTCCATCTCGTCGAGGAGCTGCTCGTGCAACCGCTGCTCGTCGTCGTCGGTGGGCGACGCGGCTCCACCGGGCAGTACGACGACGGGCTGCTGCTCTGGGAGCGCGCCCGCACGAAGGAGCCTCTCGTGGTGATCGAGGGTGCGGGGCACTACGACCTCTACGACAAGCCTGAGTACGTCGATCCGGCCGTCGGCCACCTCGCTGACTTCTACACGAGGCGACTCGTGCCCACGCCGTCCTCATGACGCACACGATCGGACAGGTGAGTGCGGCGACTGGCTTCACCCCTTCCGCACTCCGCTACTACGAGGACGAAGGACTGTTCATCCGCCCGGTCGGGCGCGACGGCGCAGGACGGCGGATCTACTCCGACTCAGACATCGCGTGGCTTCGCACCTGCATTGCGCTCCGGAACACCGGTATGGACATCGATGATTTGCGCCGCTACGTCACGCTCGCGCGACGAGGCCCGGACACTGTCACAGAGCGCGTCGACTTCCTCCGCGCACACGCCGACCGGGTTCGCACACGAATCCGGTCCCTCACCGAGAGTCTCACCCTCATCGAGGAGAAGGTCGACGCGTACGCACGCCGGGTTGCCACCGAAACTCCCGCGCACGCCGATGCTTCCTGGAAGACCGAGCAGACACATCACCGCACGGCGGCTCGTACGGGTGAAACCAAAGAACCACCGGCGCCGCATCCGTAGCCGGTACTAAATCAGGACAGGGCGCCGGGGACACACAGCGTTGGAGGGTCCAGAGCCGCGGCGCGGTGCCGGAGCGCTGCGACCGTCATGTCGAGCTCGAATGTGTGTCCGACAGCCGATCGGTCAGCGGCATCTTGCCTCCATCGATTCTTGGACGAGGGTTCCGGCGCAGCACTACTCGCGCGTCTACGCTGACGGAATGTTCCCGAGTGAGCGAACCGATCGTCCATCGGGACATCGTGTGATGCTGCAGCAGTTCCTGCGGGAGCGACTCTTCGGATGGCCTTCCGACGTATCGTCGAAGCCGGGCAGCGTGTCACCCATTCCGCGGATTCCAACGCCGACGGTCGCACCCGAAGATCCGGTTCCTGCGTTGGCCGACGGGGAGACAGACGTCTGGTTGACCGAGTGGCAAGTTGAGGAAGACGGCTTCGACGTCGCGGTCGGTGATCACGTCACATGGAGCCTGTACGCATCGGATCAGCCCTGGATCGACCTGATCCTCGCGGTCCCGAGGGCGGTCCCGCTGCAGCGCGACACGTACGAGCACGAGCGCAGCGAGGAGGAGCTATCGAGCCGACGCGACCTGCGCGGTGTCGTGATTCGCATCGACCAGGTCTCCGTGCGCTTCGTGAGCTCGGGGCGCCGCGGCTTTTCCGCGCCGGAAGTACACGGCGGGCAGCAGCACACTGTGTCATCCCTGTCCAACCGTCGCCCGCACCGCGGGAGCATCACGGGATGGATCATCCGCGTCCGCTCCTGAACAGGCCTGGGCGACGTCGGGGCCCGTGCAAGCCCCTGGTGTGGCGGGGTGTCCGACCGCCACACTGGCCGATCGACGGTCAACGATCGCCCACCGAGACGACACTCGTTGGCAGAAAGCGCGATCGAGGTCCTGGTGGATCAAGGACTCAGGATCTTGAGGACGCCGAGCACCGCGAGGACGACACCCGCGACGGAGATGGTGACCCCAACCATCGTCACCACCTGCGCGAACGTGTGGGCTGCGCCATGCACGCGGAAGTGATCGATGGCGGTTGCAGCCAGCAGCGTCGCTGCCAACGCCACGGGGACGGTTGCCGTCCAGATCAGGGCGAGGGTCTGCCTCGCTGAGCTGGCATCGGCCGGACGAGCATGCAAGACACCGCGGAGGCGATCAGGGTCAGCCTCCCACGCGGTCTCAATCGGAGCCAGGTGAAGGTCGGCTATGACGCAGGCGATGATCTGCATTACGAGGAGGACGAGGGCCGCGCTCGGCAGGATCCACGTCAACCTTGCGACTCCGCTCTGGCTCGAGCTCCGCGACACCATCACTTGTCGAGGAAGCGGCCGAGGTAGACGTACGAGCCGCCCGGGCAGTCGCCGCCGAGCTGGAGCCACTGATCAGCCCCGAGGTCCGCATCCCGGTGCACTTCGAAATTTGTGGGCTGCTTGTCGGACCAATCGTGCCGTTCGGGGTAGTCGGAGGGTGCGCGCGGGGCGAAGCCGTCTGCCTCGGCCTCGTCGAAGAAACGCTCCGCTTCCGGTACGCAGGTCACCGCCCATGCCTCGGACGCTTTGAAGAGGTCCCGGCTTCCGGAGGAGACGAACTGGGCACCTTCCGGGAGCGCAATACCGACCATCTGTTCGATAGCAGATCGCGAGAGCCGGCTGCACTCACCTCCGAGCGGACTGCAGGTGCTGCCGTTCGAGGTTCGCGAGGGACCGAGCGCGGTCTGGGCCGCAGCGCCGACGACGGCGATCACGCCGACGACGAGCGCGCCCACCAGGACCAGCAAGGCCGCGAGGGTGGCGAGCAGCCGCGTCAGGCTCGGACTGCGTACCTCTTCCACTCCGCCACCGTAGGGGTTGAACCATCGCCGAGCAGTCACCGCCCGTCAGCATGTGTCCCGAGCAACACAGCCGAAGGTCAACCCGCACCCATGGCCAGAGGTGGCTAGCGGGGCGTCGGGCTGCTCGGGTCTGCGCGTCTCGTTGCTCGATCACCTAATGGTCGCGCCGCGGCCCCGCGGTGGAAAGGGAGATCCGCTGTGATGCTGAAGCCGCGGAGGATTTGAGGGTTGTCAAAGCAGAGGGGCCGCAGACGCCCACAGACTGACCGCTTCGCGGTGGCTGAACGACCTCGGCGTCGCCGACAACGTGGACCCACATGCAGAACGCAAGATCGCTGCGTCGCTGCGGCATCTGCTGTCGCTGGCCGTTGAGAGCTCTTGTCTCAGATAGGTAGTCCGCGATCGTTCTCATTGAGGGTGCCTCATGCGGACGCTTCGCGGACGCTCTCAGGTCTTGGGGGTGAGCAACAATCCTTCGCCCCACCTCGTACGGCGAAGGGTTGCGTGCGAAGGAGACAGGTCACATGCGCGGCGACCTGTCGGCGGAGGCCGTAGATGGACTGTCTCGAGGGCGTCAGCAACGATCCGCCACCAAGCTGTCCGCCTTATCCGCCAAGTAGACCGTCCGGAGCGCGTCCGCCCCACGCCCGTTGGCCAAACCGCTACTCCTCGAGCGTCCTGGAGGGATCCATCAAGCGCAAGAGTGCGAATCCCTGCACCTCGTGGGTCGCGGGAGTAGCCCCGTGCTCACGTCAACCCTGTCCGCGCAGCACAGCGCCAAGTACGATTTCCAGGCGCGCTGAGCGACTTCAAGATAGCGCCCAGACGTCGTGTTCCAGGTCTTTGACCGCCCCGGCAATGAGCCGATCGAATGCCGACCGAAGCTCCGCGCCGGCCAACGAAGATCCATGCTGGCCACTCCGACGCAAAGCATCGCGCATGGCTTCCTCGGACCAGACTTGATCGAAATCTGGGATGTAACCAGCTATGTCACGACTCGGCGTCCGCAAGAGGGTCCACGCTTTAACGAAACTCTTCGGAGCAAACCGGTGCTCGGGTGGCAGACGACGTAAGAGACTTCGAACAACGCCATCCAGTTCGTGGAGAACCTGCAAATCGTCGATCTGCGAGTAATAGGCCAGCCAGCCCCGACGGGACTGCTTCGAGTAACAACCGGTGATTCTTAGCGACAGCCACCACTCGCACTTCTGCCGAAGAGCCACTGGGTCAGCGCTACCATCCGCTAGTCCGCGCTGTAGCGCTGTCACGTACCGAGCCAAATGATCAGTCAGCCTAGTACGACGATCCCTCGAGACAGAGACAGAACTCGGATCGAACGTATACCCCAGGTATTCAAAAGAAGTCTGACTCAACTTGCCAGACGCACTTTTACCGAGGGACTTCTTAGGGTGAGCCTTGAGACCCATTGCACTCAGCTTGTCAACGATGAGGTCCCTCGATCGTCCTCGTTCGCCATGTTTGGTGAGGACGAGGATGTCGTCCACGTACCGGAAGTACGCCCAGCTCTCCTGAGCTCGCGCGATCGCGTCGACCTCGCCCAGCGCTATCTCACCAAGCACATTCGCCAAGGAAGTCCCGACCGGAACACCCGAGTCGAAGTCGGTCGCATCATCCGGCTTCTCACCTCCCGCGAGCGTCGGAGTTTTGATCGCCCGCATTACAGCCTCAACGACGATTGGTGGCAATCCGGACTCTTCGATGCGCGGAAGCAGAGAACTATGCGAAATACTACCGTAGAAGTTTTCGACGTCCAGCCGGACAAAATCGGTATAAGAGCCCCCATGCAGAGCTTCGCGGACGCGTATGACGAGAGGCTGGGGCCGGGGACTATCGATCCAAGCGAACCACTGGCGAAGGTACCTCGACAGACCAAGGAGGATCAGCCTGTCCTCAACACCGGGAATCGATAACACACGGGGGATCTTCCGCGCCCCTTTTGAACGAAGGATCTGCCGATAGGGCCGGAACACGTAGTCACCTGCCAAAAAGCGCTCACTCGAACTCTCGACAAGATTATCCACCCTGTCCGGGGAGATCCTCGGAGCAGAAAGGCCGTCGCGACCGCGAGTCCGACTCGTCGCAATCTTGGCATCCCAAAGCTGCCGCAGGACCTGCGGCGAAAAGGCCTCCTCTAGCTTAGGCTGCAGCGAGTTCATGCTATCACCGAAAACAGAGCGCTGAGTCCAGTGAAAAGCGCCACGGCCACAAGCCCGGAAGGGAGTAGAAACGGAACTGTCCGCGCCAGCGCTAGTCGCAGACCGAACTTCGGAGACCTATCGTGCCGTCCGTCCGCTGAATCTGATTGGCCACCACGCTTACCGCTCGCCCTCTGATCTTTCGACTCGAAGACAGCCCAATCCAGGCTTGTATGATTCTCGGAATTATCCAACAGAAGATCATACTCAGAATGCATACGATGCACAAATCTCTTCGTAATGAAGAGCTGCGACTTTCTCGCGCTTTCTACTCGAACCGAAAGCGCTTGGATAGCTCTATAATTTCGGAACATCTCGCGTGCTCGACCCGTGTAGTCGAGCGCCCCCACAGTGACTGAAACCGCCAGCGCTAGAACAGAAAGCGAGATAAGATAAACCAGCATGAGGGTGCTCTGGCGTTCAGGATAGGCAAGGTAAAGAACTGACACCGCGATGAGACCGACCGCCAAAGCGGTCTGCGCAGCACTCCAAAATAGCCCGACCCGTCGCAATCGACGCTCGGACTCGATGCGCGCTCGATAGCTTCGATACGAGCGCCGCTCAAGGTCGGCCAGAGTGTCCCGATTGTTCACTTTCGAGCCTCTCAACGAATTTTATGAATGCCAGCCGTCATAGAGTTGAACTCTTGATTTGAAATGATGAACGCCGACCCGAAGGTCGACTGGTGTTCCTGGTGTGGTTACTGCCGCTTAATCGCTCGACTGGCACTCGTTTGCAATATACCATGTGGCCGCAGGTCCGCAAGCTAGACACGTCTCCGCATCCAACTCCCGATACGCGTGCGAAAGCCAGTGGATTGGATTGCGAAGCGCTCACTGGGCGCCTCTCAATTGAGACAGGAGCATCAGAGGTCCGTGAACTTGTTTGATCGCCTGCTCCGTCAGTTTCACCTGTGCAGGTTTGCGAATCGCGATTAGCGATCATTCGGGGAGACAGCTTCCGCCATCCGTACGATCAACCCCTGGATCGGCTGTCGTCTCGGATTCGACACCGTGTGTACACGATTTGGATCGCCGGGGCAAACTACACCTCTTACATGTTCTTAGCGCCGTCGCGATGCCCTACCTCAGGGTCCGCTCGCGCCCCGGGAACGAAGACGGCGTAAACCCCACATCCGCCTTTACTGCAATGGTACAGCCATGATTCGTCGAAGTTGGTGTAGCGCCGCTCAAAGCCCTTAGTAGCCTGAATGGCCTTGTGATATCTCTTGAACCCCTTCTGGTGGGAACATGGATTGCGCGAACCCTCGTTGAAATTGTCGTACCCACCACGAGAGTTACCGACTTTTCGGTGGTACACATGCTCCCCGGGTTTCAGCTCACGCGGCGCAAAGGGGTCGCCGACGATGTCAGGTTCGTGTTGCTTCAGGGACACCGCTATCGCGCTGAATACCTCAGCAAAACCGTTATTGCGTCCGTCGATTTCCACGAGAGGGAGTTCGTTGTCCTCGTCACCGCTCGAAGGTACGCTGCCGCTATACGGGTCTAGAACGAACAGCCTCATCAACCGGTTCGGGACTCCTTCCGGAACCATCGGTCCTTTACCGAAGATCACCTTGGCGTCAAACGCCTCGGCAAGGTACTCAATCTCCTCTTGCCAGTCATCAGGTAATCCGGCCGTTGCCATGCCACCGAGATCCCCCAGCACAACGACAGTATGTCCTAGATTACGCCGCGCACGTTGGGGTCCGATGTCCTTCACCACTTGCACGTAGTGACGAAGGAGGCCTCCGAGCTCGTCCTCGTCGTCCATGTCGAAGAGCGCGTAGCTCACGGAGTGCTCGACGACCTCTGGAGGTACCACCACTTGGCCCCCTTGAGGGACGTGCCTGTGGCGTATCTGCACTCGCACTGTTATGAGCATCTCGAAGGGGATGCCCGCCTGCTCATTACGACGGATCAGCACGGAGTGGGCGGAGTGAGTGTGGTCGGACCGATTGACCGCCACCGCCATCGACGGGTCGGAGAGCGCTGCCGCCACCGCGCCCAGCGCCAACGTCGCTGAGAGTCCATCAAACGCGATTGCGTTGCCGAGCTCGGTAACGACGTCCTCGATGAACGCGAAGTTGGACCTGGCCTGCAAAGCCAAACGCATCTCATGCGTGGGCCGGCGCTCGTTCACCCATCCATCAAGCACATCTTGGGGCTCGGCTGGAAGCTCCTTGGGGGTGATGAGACGAGACGCGCCGAGTAGGGGCTGCGCCGTGTAGGCGGCCATAGGGTTACCGCTCGAGCAGATATGCGGCCGGCACCTGAAGCTGAGCGAGTTCGGACAACGTCATCCGGTCGACGATCTGATGCACACGGGCGCGAAGTCTCGCCGCTTCGTCGGTAGTAGACGGGGACTCGAAAGCTTCGCCCTCCTCAGGCTCCTGCCGCGATGCAGATTTCGGGCTGCTACGAGAGGCGGGATCGAGGATCGAAGCCGGAGAGAGGTGGGCGCGCGCAGCCCATTCCGAGGCGTGCTCTGTGACCCGTTGACGCAAGCGAGTACGCCACGCTGCTGCCAGCCCCAAGTCGTTCAAGCTCACCTTGAAGGCACCCGGCGTAGGATTCTTCAACGCCTCGAGCAGACGCACCTGCACTCTTTCAGTCTGGTCGTTGGCGAAATCGACCATCCACTCGAGCTGCGTCTGCATCGGCACTGCGTCAATCTTGACGTACTTGTTCGGAAAGACCTGCCACTCGGGCGTGCCGTCTTCGGTTGTGGGAACAAACACAGCCCGGCGGTTCCGCCGGTCCCAGTAACGCTCGCCATGGTCCCACGTCACCAAGCTTGTCCACAAGTCGGCCCGAAGTCGTCCCTGCTCGACAGGCCGTTTCCTCGGCGCCGCTAGTGCTGGAATCACGTGCGGGTGACCGTCGACGGTCACAAGTTCAAATCGACCCGCGTCGTGGCCCGCGCGCAACAAGTCAATCAACTTCTTGTAGCCGAGCGCCCGCAAATCCAGACCGGGGTACCTCGTCTGCAGAGCCTTCTTGGCCTGCGGGCCATAGAGTACTCGGCCAGAAGCAGCGGCAGATCGCGCCGATTCTTGCAGAACGTCGAAGACGTCCGACAGCGATGGCACGGCATTTGAATCAGGCATCAGCGTCCAGGGTGATATACAAAGAAATAGCCTCCTACCAAAAGGCGAGGAGGCTATTTCAAAGAATTGAGAAATCGTCTACGAATAACGCTTTAACCCCACTCCCGTCGCATGCTCCGGAGAGTACCCATAGGTTCGCGGCGCACAGGTTACTAGTCCCTATGCAAACCGGCACGTGGTTGTCGGCTGGGATTCGTTTCCAACCGGACGACGCGCCTGGGGTAGACCAAACCCTTTCGGGCTGACGATATTGTGTTTTGTCCTTCGGCAGAGAGCCATGTGTCCGCCGCAACCTAGGCTACCGTCCACCTCGGGGCATCGTCAAGCAGGAGACACGCACGTACTGAACGGGGCGCCAACACGGAGTCCAACTTGCAGCCGCCGCGCCTCGCGCTGTCCGGTCGTCCGCTCCAAGCGTCCTGATCTGAGGGATCGGCGAGCCCGACTTGCCGGTCGCCGCCATACGCGTCTGTCACAGCCGCCACCAGCTTCCGAGCGGCGGACGAGCAGGAGAGCCTCGTCCACAGCCAGCCCCTGAAGCGCCGTGCTCGCCTTCCGGCTTCGGCGACGCCTCAGCCCGTAGGCATGTGTCATGCGTCAATCCGAGCAACATCGAGATGCGGGCTCAGCGTCGCTCCTGACGCTCGTTCTTGGTGGTAGCCTCAACGCTGCCCTCCGGGTTGATGGCGTCGGACACGCCCGCTTACAAGCCGACGCTGGTGAGGCGAAAAGTAGCTGCGGGCGCTGCCTCCCTCGGTCGCGAAGTCCTCAACCACGGCTCAGATCAAGCAGAGTCGAAGCAGTACCTCGATCCGGGCAGCCTCAAGCGTGAGGCGCAACACGAGGAACCGCAGTGCGGCCATGATCGAAGCCCGTTCGTCAGGCCGATTTCTGGCTAGTCGCACGCTCGCGTCCATTGCGAAACCTCCACGGGTGAAGAGACTGCTTCTTCATCTTGTGTCCGGACTCGCGTCACGGCAATCGAACCACGGGTGGCTCTGCCGGAAAGCATTGCCGCCAATCAATCGGCGCGCAGCGAGTCCCTGTAGATGGAGGGAACTTAACGATGGCCCACCGCACGTGCCGCACCGGCCTACCCAATTCGATCGCGAGAGCCTTCATTGATGGTTCTTTCGAACCGAGACGATCGTGGAGCATTTCGAGGTCGATGTCGCGCAGTTCATGGCCGCGGCTGGCACCGGGATGCGCGAAGCGTGGAGGACTCCAGGTGACAAGCGGCGAGTTAGCCGGCATCGACGGGTGGGGTGGTGCAGTGACGGTGAGCCAGGCGCTGAGGTACGTGTCGATCGCGGCTTTGAGCTCCGCGGTCATCTGCAGAAGGAACTCGGTGTAGTTCGCCGCGTCGGCGACGTCTCCTCGGAACCGTAGTCGCGCGGGCAATGCCGATGGCCCTGTGGCGGTGATCCGCATGTACGCGTATCGCTGTGCGTTGAGGTGGCGGCGGGATCGGCCTGGGTCGTGGCCCACGGATGCGCAGATGAGCTGCCAATGGGTTGTTTCCAGGAGCCGTGACGTGTCGAGCTGCCGTCGCTGGAGGTAGTCGATGGGTCCGGGTGCAGCTCTGAGGCGGAGGGCGAGTTCGGTGAGTTGGCGCAGTATCGAGGTGGTCTGCTGGGGTGTACCGAACATGGTCGGCCGCAGCTTCCGCCCGATGCCGGCTACCGCCCCGTAGTCCGGGAGAGCGCCGGTCCCGGCGACGCGAAGCGCATCAGCAAGCGCGCGTTGCAGCGTGATGCCATCTGTTCTGGGGTCAATGCCGAGTGGTGCCGCCCATGATGGCCACAGCAGCGGCGGTATGGCGGACGCGGCCCAGGTGACGCTGGTGGGTGAGTCGGCGGCATTCATCAGGGCGCTCAACGATTTCGGGTGCGCGTCGGGCGCTTCCCATCCCGCTCGGCGGATGAGTTCGAAGCCTTCCCAAGCGGCTGCTGAGGCTGCGGAACCGTGTACGAGGCGCTGAATCGGGCTGAGGTCGTTGTCGAGACTGCGGATCACTCGGCCGCGCATCAGCGAGTCGATGCCTGGCCAGGCGTCGAGGAAGTTGCGGGCGCTCCACGGGGCGGGCGCTTCTTTGTCGGTGCGAGCCGAGCGGTCGTAGGTGAGCTGCCGGATTATCGGGGCGCCCGTCAACTCGTCGTCCACGATGAGTCGGTACGCTGCTCCAAGGAGCGCGCCCATCGCGAGGGGTTCCTTGGGCGGGGACGTGCCGATGCGGACGCTGTAATCGAACAGCCCCCGGAGTTCAGATTCGTCGATGCCGGACAGGTTGGAGATGGTGTCGTGGCGGCCCGCCGAGAGGAGTGCGATCGCGGCGCCTCGGAACGTCGCGGCGGGGATGTCGGGGCTGTCGTAGGTCCCGGGACGCCAGTGGCGTGAGATCGCTCGTTGCGCGAGGAGCATGGGGGAGTCTGCCGTCAGCGGTTCTTCGCGCCATGTCTGTGCGAGCGGATGGCGGCAGTAGTCACTCTCACTCAAGAGGGCCCAGCACAGGGATGGGTCGCGACACTCGGTCTCGCGAGGGGAGGCTTCGACGATCGGTTGATGGCAGGCGGGGCACGAGTCGTGGAGGACGGCGTTGTGTCGTTCGCAAACGAAGCACCACCACAGCCGCCACTCGGTGTAGAACACACCGGGACGTTCGAGCAGGCATCTTGGGCAGTAGCGGGTGCCGCCGCCACGCGTCCAGTTCTTCGATTGCGCGAAGGTGCCGTTGACACGGAACGCTTCGAGCTCTTCGGGGAGGTGGCTCATCACCATCGTCGACAGCGTGTCTGCGTCAACGCCGAGGCCGATCTGGATCGCGCTAGCGATTTCATCAGTGAGGAGATTCCCGATCCTCTGTCGATCTCCCGCCGGGGCGGCGCTGAGACCACACCAGGTGACGATGTCCGCGGCGGACGAGTCGAGGGCGTGCCCGACCCGTCGGAACATGGATGGCAACCACTCGCGGCGGGTGAACTCGATACTTGCGCCGATGCGACGAACAGTGCTCAGGTCGATGTATTCGAGGCGCCTGCTCATGCTGGGGTCAGGGCGTTTGTGGACCAGCGAAAGCGTCCTGCGCGCCATCCTTCGAGCCTGGAGATGCGTCCTCGAGCGACGCGCTCGTTGAGCCGAATAGCGTCGATGATCTCGGACGTGATCCGCTGGCCAGGGGTGCGGGTGGCGGCAAGGCAAGCCCCGGTGACAAGTGCAGCGACTGCGTTGACGTAGCCGAGTGTTGAAACCCAAAGGTGCTCTTCGAACTGGTCGCTGAAGACGGGCTCGCCAGGTTCATGCCCCGCGAGCCGGACGTGTGTTTCAAGTCCTCGCAGGAGCGCGCGCCACTCGGTGATGTCTGCCTTCGTCTCGTGGCCGTAGCGCTCGAGATCCTGGAAGGCCCACCTGGCTATGGACTGCGTCTGTGTGGCGTTCTGTGCGACGGTTTTTCGGTCCACGAGCAGGTGGCGCACGTTGTGGCCGGCGAGGACGACTCGGAGGTTCATGTTCTGCAGCGCCTTGAGTGCGTTGTGTAGGTACATGCCGTACTGGCCGTCGAAGTTGATCATCTGGACCTCGTCGATGAAGACGTACTGCACGCCGTGCCGGAGGGCCGCTTTCTGGAAGGCCACCTGCGGATCCTTGGTGGCCGGCACGGAGAGTTCGTCACAGAGGTGCGAGAAGAAGGTCTTGACGTGTGGGTTCCCGTCCGTGGAGTGGAAGATCACGGGCCGCCAGTCCGGGCGCACCAGTTCGTCGCACGCGGTCTCTGCGGTTCCGCGGAGGCGGCGGTCCCAGGCTGCGGTGCAGAGTGCGCGAACGGCGGCCCGTTTCATGAGCGTGGTCTTCCCCGTGCCGGGTGGGCCGGTGATCACGGGGACGTCGAGGAGATCGTCGTCCTCGTCGGGTTGCGGCTCCGGGAGCTGCGCGAGGTGGTCTTCGACGGCCTGCACCTGCTTGGTTCGGACGTACGGCCACGCCTTGTACCAGTCTTCGAGAGCGCGTAGCCGGCGCCGCCGGTCGTCGCCTCCGAGCTTCCGGAGCGCGTCGTAGGACAGCACGCCAGGATCGTCGCCGCCTGCGAGCGCGATTCGACTGATCCATCGCTGATCGACCGGGTGCAACTGCATCCAGCTTGATGACGGGTGTTCGTCGGATCCGAAGTAGGTGCGGATCCGTCCATCGAGTCCGCCCATCAGCCGAACCGGTCGAACAGGTCGACGTCAACCGCGTCGACGTTGGGCAAGAGCTCAAGGCCAGCATCGTCAAGAACGAGCTCTTCTTCACCAGCGAGTACGTCGTCGACGAACTCCGCGCCGAGGAACTGCTCAGCGCCGACAATCGTGCCGACGTCGCCCCGCTGGATAGCGGTCAGCTGACCGACGAGGATCTCTTCCGCGTTCTTCTTGCCGTGCAGGTTGGCGAGGAGGATCTTGTCTTCTGCTTGCCATTGCGTGATCATGTCGATGCGCAGCGCCTGCGCCTGCTTCTTGGAGTACGTGCCACCTTCAAGCCGCGCGTTCGCCCAATCAAGATCGAAATCCCCGAAAGCGGTCGTGTCCTCGGTGCGGTGCACCCACGGGACCACGTAGGCGTTGCCCTCTGGGTCGAAGCAGTACACCTGTCGAAGGTCCGCCGGGTTCCAGAAGATACGAACCCTGCCGCTCGGAGCGGCCCCGTCGACCTCGATGAGGAACCGGATGATGGGTGCGTTGTACACGAGGTTGCGGCGGGTGACCCCGTACCGGGTAAGGCGAAGCACCATGTTCGGCAGGAACCGGATCCACTCATTGCGCCATGCCGGCATCTCGGTTGTGCCGTGTTCCTCGGCGAGTTCGATCCACCGCTTCGTTGGGCTGAGCCGGCGGTGCGTGTCGGCGTACAGACCCTTGTGCTCCTCGACGTTGTGTAGATCGGTCCACTGCTGGTCACGGTCATCGAGTTCCCGCCAGGTGAGGACCAGGTCCTTCGTTGAGTCGCGGCCGCGCTCACTGACTGCCGATCCGATGTAGTTTCGCTGCTGCTGCTCGTAGCCGGTCTTCTGGGAGCCGAAGTGGCGCTCCATGCGCCCCTTCCCACGGCCGTCCTTCACGCGTGCTGGTTCAACGTCGATGCCGAGGCGGTGGAGGGTGAACATGCCGTGCTTGTTGAGGAATTCACGGCCGTTGTCCATGAGGAGGCGACGCGGCGGGATCGGCCACCGTGAGATCGCACGGGGCAACCCGACGAACGGGCGCGGATGGGTGCGGCCTTCGAACACGACAGCGTCGTGCTCGTCAGTCATCCGGTGGAACGCGTCAGCGATTGCGAGCCCGGCAGCGTATCCGTTGACCTCCTCGGCGATAGATCTACCGACGACGTACCGAGAGCAGGTCTCCATGATTTTCGTGTAATCCAGGCGGACTTCGCGTTGTTTGCTGACGTCGGCGTAGGGGTCGCGGATCATGACGTTCGAGGGTGTTGCGTCGATGAGCCAGAGCTCGCCGATCCGCTCGGGTTGACGACGTTGCAGGGATACCTTCGGCCCCTCGGCCGTCGACGCTCTGCTCTTCGCGTTCCGACGCAGGTAGGGGTAGCGGGCGTAGACGATCGTGAGGGCGCGCTCGAAAGTCCGCTGCGTTGGGACGATCTCGTCCGACTCTCGTCGCGCCCAACCGCAGTACGCCTCGAACATCGCCTGATCTGTCACCGTTGCCTGGTAGGCGGCGTCCTTCAGAAACGTTCGCACGGACGACTCGATGCGCTGCGGGAGCGTGCCGAGATCATCCGTCAGCATTCGCGGATCGTAGAGCCCTGCTTCGCCGGTAGTGGCCTTCTCGAGCATCGTGCGGATGTACTTCTTTGCGCTCTCGACCTGCGTTCCGCGCCGCTTGGCGAGCACCAGCGCCATCGCATTGATGCGGGGGATGCGCCCCGTGATGCGCGCGGGGTCGTGCCTCGGATCTGGCGGGTCGTCGTCGGCCTGCTCTGGGCGGAGGCCGGTCTCGAACCAGCGGAGAATTGCTTTTCGTTCAGCCACCTTCGCTGACTGCGCCGGCGATGCACGCTGCTCCATTGAGTTGAGCTTGTCGCTCAGCGGTGGCGGGGCGTCGGCCCGAGCGATGAGTTTTGCGAGCCGGCGAATGGGCAGCGTCGTGACGCGACCCGTCGCGTCGCGCAGGTTGACCCAGGCCTCGGTGACAGTGTCGATGATGTAGGACACTCCGTCGATGGTGACGGGCACGTTCGGCGCGATTTCTTGCCGCCAGGCGTTGCTAGGCATCGTTCGGCCACACGATCGAGTTCCGGCCGTACGGGGAGAACATGTCCGTGAGGAGCGCTTGCCGCCAGAGCATTCTCCGGATGAGCGTCAAGGACCAGAGCCGCTGGTAGCCGCTGGCATCCAAGCGGTCTGCGAGCTCCGTTGCGGGCATCGCTTCGTCACAAAGGTCGAGCGCCACCTGCGACCAGCGGTCGTAGCTGATGGCGGGCACGAACGCCTCGGTCAGGTTCTCAAGGTTCCGCCGGAATGGGCGAGACATGCCGGTCCAGATGGCATACCCCAGCCCGATGAGGCGCAGGGCCTCGGTGATGGCGGGGACCTTCCGCATCCACGTCTGGTCCGCCGCCTCCTCAGGCGTGCGTACGTCGACGATCATCGGCGCGTTCGATGGCCCCATCACCATCACGTCAGGAGTGTGCGTCTTCAACGGTGCTCCAGCCGGCCAGAGCATGGTGAACGGCTGGCCCGACATGAAATGCACCGCTGGATGGAAGTCCGCGATCGTCATGAGCGACCGCTCGTGATGTGATTCAGCGCCAACGTGGTGACCGACCGTGTGCAGCCAGGTCGCAACAGGCTTGTTGTCCTGCTTCAGGCGCCTGGCGAACTCCCGCATCGACAGCAACTGGGGCAGGATTGCAAGGTCGAAGTGCTCGAGCCTGCTTACCGAGGTCGTCTGGCCGTCGACGGTGTAGGCAATTCGAACGTGATCGGCGAATCGGCGCGTGTCGATCGCTAATCGACGCGGACCCGACGAGGGTCGGAAGACCCGCACGCGCCGCGGATGAAAGTGCGCGGACGAGGGCTCAAAAACGGGCTTCAAGCGTCGGTCGCCAGGTCCGAACCAGTCGGTGAAGAGACCGAGCGGGTCCACGTTGCGCGTCGCGGGGTCGTCGATCCCCACGCGATCCTGCTGCGCAGTCAACTCGACCAGCTCCGAGCCGCGATCGCCGGCCCAAAGGGGTGGTGACAGGACCGGGAGGACACGGGGAGGCGCGAACGCCTCGACGGCGTCGAACGGAGTACTAGGACCGTGCACAGCGGCACGGTATCGTTAACCGCCAGTTATGTACAAGGGTTCTACCGATCGGAGGTATCGTGGCTTCTCGCAGCGCGCACCCACCGCGAGACCGCCATGGCGCTCGCACCGACGGCATTTCCGATCTTCGTTGTGGTCAGACCGATGTCGGAGGCTTCGACCATGAGTTGAAGGCGTCGCTCGGTGGTCTCGCGAATCAACAGTTCTGCATCGCGCAGTTCCTGGAGCAGTTCCGCGGCTCGGGCTTCGTCCGACACGACCTTTCGCGGCGAGCTCTTGCGACGGGAGGGGAGGGGCGTGGTCATCGTGCAGTTCCGGTTCTCTCGGCGAGCATCGGACCGGCGCTTGCGCACCCCGCGGGCACGTGGAAGGATCCGAGGCGAATCTCGCTCGGATCGGACGTAGCACTCTCGGTTTCTGTGGGCACTTCACGTGACTGGCAGGTCGCGTGCCAAGGGGTCAATGACGGCCCCTCCGACTTGTGCCTAAAAGCCATCGTAGCTCCCGGTTCCCGTTGCCTTCCTGTCCCGACTTCCCGCCAGGCCAGCCCCACCATTCTCCCTCGTTTACGAGTCAAATCGACGAATCGACGGGCGTGACTGACATGAACGAACCAGACCCGGCCTTCGCCTCGCTTGCTGGCGTCGTCGCACATGGGCGCGACTTCGGTAGAACCGAAGAGCCGTCAGCCAGGGAACGAGGACGACAAGTAACGCCCGAGGAGGAGGACTTCCTCATCCGCTCCGGCAGCATGACTCGCGCTCAGTATGAGGAGTCGGAGGCAGCGGTCGCCCGCGGTGAGCTCGACGCGATTGAGCGCCGCACAGAACTGGAGGGGCTGGTCGCCTCGCTGACAGCCGAGGAAGCCGCAGATTGGTTGGGCATCAGCGACGCTGAGTTGGATGCGCTCCTCGCCGCGGGCGCAGTGACTGCCTTCGTCTGCAACGGAGAGCTGCGGTACCCGGCGTGGCAGTTCACCGAAGACCCGGCGATGCCGGTCCTTTCCGGCCTCACACGACTCACGCCGGCGTGGGGTGATCAGAAGCACCCGTCTACGATCCTCGGGTTCATGTACAACGCGGACCTCGAGATCGAGGGGACCGATGAGTCCTTCACGCCCGTCGAGTGGTTGACGATCGGCGGTGACGTCCAGGTCGTCCTCGACTACCTCGAAGCCGAGAGCTGGCGGTAGGAGCACCTCGATGGCACTCGACTACACCGTTTCGAGTCATGCCATCACCTGTAATCACCCATCCCTGCAGGAGGCATCGAGACGGCCCCAGAAGTCGACCGAGAAGGGACCACCTGATGACTACACGGCTACAAATCGCACGCGCACGCGCCCGTGTCGCTCTCGCCTTCCGAACCGGCGAAGACCTGCCGGACAACGTTCGGGAGGTTGCCGCGATGGACTTCGCGGACGCTGACGACGCGGTCGCGGTCGCACGGGACCGCGAGCTCGACCCGCCCCGGCTGATTGGCGCCTTCAGACGACTTGTCGGCGTCCACGCCGACGGTCACGACTTCGGGCCGCGCCACAACCTGCCGAGACCTCGGACCGGGCGAGATCTCACTCTTGACGAGGAGGAGGCTCTTATCGAGGCCGCGTTCGGCACGCGGGAGCGGTACGAAGCGGCGAAGGCTGCTGTCGCGCGGGGAGAGCTCGACGCGATCGAACGGCGGTCCTGGCAGCGCGGACTGAGCGCCTCCCTCACCTTGGAAGAGGCAGCCGACTGGCTGGACACCGGAACCGGGCGGGTCTTGACGCACCTCGCGTTTGGTGATCTGTTCGCGTTCGTGTGCGACGACGAGCTTCGGTTTCCGGCATGGCAGTTCACCGACGACCCGGACAACCCGGTACTGGACTACCTGTCGAGGCTGGTTAGGGCCTTCGATGACGACATGCATCCGACGTCGATCCTCGGGTTCATGACGACGCCGCACTCGTACACGCAGATCGACGGAGAGCCTGCGACCCCCGTTGTATGGCTTACCGCAGGCCGGGACGTGCAGCCATTGCTGGAACTGCTCGAGACTCGGCGCCTAAGGTAAGCCCTGCACCGAAGAGCCGCTCAACTCCCTCGCACCTCCCAAGAAGCGGCACGTCCACCGCGACGCGCTCTTGAGGTCGTACCCCGAGCCAAGGGCAGGACCTCGCGTAGGTCAAGGTCAAAACTGGAGGTATCCGTTCCAGTTCTGCTCCGCCTTTGACCCGTCCTCGTCGAAGATGTCAGGGTCGACCGGGAAGTGCTCATTCCGGAAGTGATCGATCACCGACCGTGCCCGGTCCCGCAGCGCCGACGTTTCCTCGTCCGGATGCAAGCGGGCGAGCATTGCGCTCCGCCGCTCCACGACGGCCTCCCACAGCTGCCGACGGCCCACCTCCGCCATCAGCTGCGCGGCGACCAGCATCGAGTGGAACTCGAGCGATCCCGCGAACCGGTCCATCAACGTAATCAGGTCCCGGTCCTTCACTTCCGTGAACACCTTTGGCTGCTGGTTCTGCTGCTCCGCCATCCAGCGCACCTGAGCGCGCGCGTCCTCAAACGCCTTCCGCTCCTGATCGTCCGCCATCGCCCTCACCCTTTCGCTCACCTGAAATTGACGTGTTAGTGGAACAGCGGCCTTCGATGTCCTGCGCTCATTCGGCCTTGCCTGGCCTCTTCAAGTACTCGTACAGCATTGCCGGGAGCGCCCTCCCGAGCTCGCCGAACAGGCTGCTGTCGGTGAAGAGGTCGTCGATGAACGCTGGGGTCTCGTCACGCACCCCGAGCAGTGCCTTCGTGAACGCCTTCGGCAGGGCCGGGGATTCCGCGAACTGCTGTGCGGTGTTCACCGAGGCTTGGCTCTTGAGGTCCTCATCCAGGGCGAGCTTGCCGACGATGTGGTTCATCTGGAGGTCGATGACGCCGACGCCGTACTTGTCACCGAGGCGTTCATTTAGTTTCTGGATAATCTCCTCGAGGGCGCTGCGGTGCTTCTCGTGGATCGCGCCCGACCCGATCGCGGTGATCGGATCCAACCCTGGTCCCTGCTCGAGATTCAGCTTCACCGCGTCGCCGGCGCTGATCTTGTAACCCACGAGGGACACATCCGAGATGTCGACTGGTTCGAGGATCGTCGCGGTCGAGAGTTGCGGAAGGATCCGGCGGAAGAAGTAGTGCCGGCGGGGCAGGTCGGTGTCTTCGAGGTTGCGGGCTTGGGAGATGAAGTCGTAGAACTTCACGAAGTTCCCCACGTCCGCCTTGAAGAGCCGTAGTTCGTCCTGTTCGTCCTTGTCGTCATCGAGTACCGCCGTGACCCACCGCTTCTGAAACCGGTCCACTGCCGGAGCGGTCGCAGCCGACACCTTCGAGTTCACGTTCAGCCCGCCAGTGAGCGCGGCGTCGAACGCCTGCTCCACCTCGGTCATGTCGTAGATCCCGGCCGAGTCGAGCTTCGCCACGAGGTCGTAGATCAGGTTCGCATCGGTCGTCGCGGTGAGGGTCGCCTTCCGGTAGTACGGCAAAAACGCGTCCAGCACCTCCTGTGGGTCGTTGACGAAGTCAAGAACGAACGTCTTGTCCTTGCCTGGATGGGTACGGTTCAGCCGGGACAGGGTCTGCACCGCCTGCACCCCTCCAAGCTTCTTATCGACGTACATCGCGACCAGGCGAGGCTGATCGAACCCGGTTTGGAACTTCTCCGCCACGATCATCACGTTGAACGTGGCCGATTTGAACGCCTCCGCGAGATCCGACTGCACCCCAGGGTTCTGGGTCCGCTCCGTCAACCCCTCACCGACATCGCCGGGGTCCTCGACCGTGCCGGAGAACGCCACCAGCGACCGCACCCCCAGCACGCCCGCATCGGTGATGTAGCTGTCGAGGTACTTCTTCCACCGCACGGCCTCGACCCGCGATCCGGTGACGACCATCGCCTTCGCCTTGCCGTCCAGGAGCGGCTGCACGAAGGCGCGGAAGTGGTCGACGACGATCTTGGCCTTCTGACTGATGTTCGTCGGGTGCAGTCGTACATAGCGAACGAGCGCCTTCACCGCGGTCGACTCGTCGACCTCGCCGGCACCGTCGTAGTCGGCGTCGGGGTGTTGCAGCTTCCACGCCACCTTGTACGGGGTGTAGTTCTGCAACACGTCAAGGATGAAGCCCTCCTCGATCGCCTGCTGCATCGAGTACAGGTCAAACGGTTCCGGGGTCGCGTCGGGCCCGGCACCCTCCGGCGGCCGCCCAAAGAGCTCCAGGGTTTTCGCTTTCGGGGTGGCGGTGAACGCGAAGTAGGAGATGTTCGGCGCGGACGCGGTGACCTCCATCGCCCACTGCAGGTACGCGTCCGAATCGATCGGCGCACCCTCAGCGACGGCGGCCTGCTCGTCCGGAGACAGCACCTTCGTCAACGCTCCCGCCGTCGACCCGGTCTGCGACGAGTGGGCCTCGTCAGCGATGACTGCGAACCGGTGCCCCTTCAGCTCAGGCAGGGTTTGGATCGCGGTGATCAGCGCCTCGAACGACTGGATCGTCACGATCACGATGTTCTTACCACCCGTGAGCGCCGCCGCGAGCTGCATCGACTTCGACTCGCCACCATCCTTCGTGATGGACTGCACCACGCCGGCCTGCTTCTCGAACTGCGCAATCGCGTCCTGCAGCTGCTTGTCCAGCACCGTCCGATCTGTGACGACGACGACGGTGTCGAACACTCGCTGGTTCTCGTCGTCGTGCAGCTGGGCGAGGCGGTGGGCGAGCCACGAGATCGAGTTCGTCTTCCCCGACCCCGCCGAATGCTGGACCAGGTACCGGTTCCCCGCACCCTCGGTTCGCGCCGCCTCAATGAGCCGAGTCACGGCCCTCCACTGGTGGTAGCGGGGGAACAGCACCTTCTGCGTTCTTGTCTTCTTGCCTGTGTCTGGGTCGACATCCGTCTCGACCTGCAGGTGCACGAACGATCCCAACAGTTGCAGCCAGGTGTCGCGTTGCAGGATCTCCTCCCAGAAGTACGAGGAGGCCGACCCGTCCGGGTTCGCCGGGTTCCCCGCGCCATCGTCCGCGCCCTTGTTGAAAGGCAGGAACCGAGTCGAGGCGCCCGCGAGCTTGGTCGTCATCCGCACCTCGGAGTTCGACACCACAAAGTGCACGAGCGAGCGCTTGGCGAACCCGAACAGGGGCTCACCCGCCGGCGATCGGTCGAACCGGTACTGATCCACGGCGTTCTCAATCGCCTGCGTAAAGTCTGTCTTCAACTCGATCGTCGCGATCGGGATGCCGTTCACGAACAGCACCAGATCCAACGCCTTGTTCGGATGCTTCACCGAGTAATGCACCTGCCGCACGACACGCACGCGCATTTTCGCGTACGCCTCGAGCGTGTCCGGGTTCTGGGTGGTCGCTGGCCGGAACTGCGCCAACCGGAACTTCACTGCACCCCCGTGCAGCGGCACCATCGAGAAGCCCTCGTGCAGGAGTCGGATCGTCCCACCGTTCTTCAACGGATCTAGATCCAGTGACTTCGCCAGTCGTCTCAGGATGCCGCGGGCCGCCGCGTCACGCTGAGCGTCCGTGTCGGCTGGCCGTACGACCTTGCCGAACTCCGTCGGCTGTGAATCCTCCAGCCAAGCGAGCACGTCATCCGGGAACAGTGCGAGCTCCCGGTCGTACCCGACATCGGTCGGCGAATAGAACCACCCATTCGCCGCGAGATGTTCGGCGATCTCATCCTCGAGCACGGACTCCAGATGGGCTCCCGCAACCCCAATCACGACTTCACCCCTACGTCGATCTTCCCTGTCACCGCTGCCGCTATGAGCGCAGCTCGACGCTCCCGTGCCAGGTCGCTGCCTCGCCGCGCAGCATCTATCGCGCGATCGATCTCCCCGGTGACCTCATTCAGGCGCGCTACGAGTTCGGCTTGTTCACGCCTCGGAGGAACCGAGATTCTCACCGACAAGAAATCTCCATAGCTAAGATTCTGCATGCTCAAGCTCGCGCCGACGCTCAACCCTCGGAGTTGAGAACGATACGCGTCCGTTTTTGTCCAGTAGTGCATGTAAGCGGCGTTGGCCGACTCAAACGTCAGCTGCCACAGCTTGTCTGAAAGGTACAACGTGGGACGGCTCTCGACGACGAGAGCGGCACTACCGACGAGCTCAGGCGTGTTCGCGCGGTTCACGATTAGCGACCCACCGCGGACAGGGGCCGTCACGCGACCCAGGTCTTCCGCGACGACCCGCTTGTTCTCGGCCGGGTCAAAGAAGCCCTTGGACACCGCCCCGGTCTTCAGGACTCCAATCTCGTCGCCCTCCGCGGGGACCGAAAACCCGTTGACGCTGACACCCGACTCACTCTTTGGACCGAGCCGACGGATCTGAACCGAGTCCCACGTCGCCGGTAACTCTCGCGGCGCCAGCGCAAGCTCTATCTCCGCAGCGCGGCGTTCGGTGAGGAGGGTGATGAGTTCCTCGTTCTTCGCGATGAACGCGTCGATTTGCGCCGTCTCCCGATCCAGATAGTCCGCAATCGCCCGCTGTCGACAAATCGTCGGTAACTTTATTTCTATTTGCCTCACAGCCTGCGGTCGCGCGCGCTGGAGGCTTCCGCTCAAACCATCGACCGTCGCCATGAACCGGGCATGGAAGCGCGTATCTAGCAACGCGTACCGCAAATAGTCGGGTACCGCCACGTCAGCACGGAGCACAATCCACTCTGATGAGGCGATTTGCCGCCGATCCCCTCCCGGCGGTACAACCCATACGCGCTGAATATGAGGCACGATCTTGCTGACTAGGACGTCGGAAGGTGATACCTGTAACTTGGTGGATCCGATCTGGGAGCCGATGACAGTCTCGGGCGAGCCTTCGTCGAACGCCGGGATGCTCAATAAATCGAACACTTCATCCGGGTGCTTCCTCGGGTCTATGGCCTGTCGCGCGGATAGTAATTGGCCTATCCGCACCGATGGAGCCTCTCGACTGACGCTCACCGTTCGACCTCGACGAGCATTGCCCGAAGTTCGTTCATAACAGCATCGAGGTCGCGGTCGATCTCTTCGAGTGGGCGGGGCGGGACGTACTGGTAGAAGTGGCGGGTGAAGGGGATCTCGGCGCCTTCCTTGGTCTTGGCATGGTCGATCCATGCGTCGGGGGCGTACGGAAGGACTTCGCGGGCGAAGTAGGCGTCGACGTGTTCGTCCCACGGCACGTTCTCAGTGTCGCGGAGCGCGGCATCCGGTTCCGGGTTTCCCTTGGTGTCGGTGCAGATGTCGGCGCTGTCGTCCTGCTCGCCGAGCTCGGTGGTCACGGACTTGAGCAGCGGTGCGGGGAGGGTGAGGCCTTCGGCTTTCGCGGCGTCCTTCAGCGCCTTGTGGAATGCCGTGCGGTTCTTCCACACCGTGTCGGTGCCCAGCCGGTCGAGCGCGGCACGCAGCGCTGCCGCATCCGACTCGCTCAGCTTCTGAACAGCCTTCGCTCGGAGGACGGCGTCGATGCTTTCGGGAGTGGCGCGCCAGTTGAGCTTTAGAGGGCGCTCGACGGTGATAGTGCGGTAGAGGAAGTCCTCGTTGCGGAAGATCTTCGAGTCCCCGCCATCCTCGAATCCGGCGTAGAGGCCGACGATCGACTCAATGTTCTGCGGCGAGAGCTCATTGCGCTTGGACCCGAGGCCTTTGCGGAGCTTGGTGAACATGTCGCGGCCGTCGATGAGCTGCACCAGGCCCTTGCGGTGAGCGTCCTTGCGGTTGGTGAGGACCCAGATGTAGGTGGAGATGCCGGTGTTGTAGAACATGTCTTTCGGCAGCCCGATGATTGCTTCGACGAGGTCGTTGTCGAGTAGCCACTTGCGGATGTTCGACTCTCCGCCGCCTGCGCCGCCGGAGAACAGCGGGGATCCGTTGAGGACGATCGCCATGCGGGAGCCGCCGTCTTCGGGCTTGCGCATCTTCGACACCAGGTGCAGGAGGAACAGCATGGCCCCGTCGCTGACAGCGGGGGTGCCGGGGCCGAATCGTCCGTTAAAGCCGAGCTTGGTGTGCTCGTCGTCAACGGCGGCGCGCTGGTCTTTCCAGTCGACGCCGAACGGCGGGTTGGACAGGCCGTAGTCGAACTTCTTGTCGTCGAAAGCGTCCTCAGTGAGGGTGTCGCCGAGGGCGATGTTGTCGACGTCCTGGCCCTTGATGACCATGTCGGCCTTGCAGATTGCGTAGGAGGCGTCGTTGTAGTCCTGCCCGTACAGGCTGAGCTGGATGCCCGGGTTCATTCTGCGCAGGTACTCGTCTGCGACGGACAACATCCCTCCAGTGCCGGCGGTCGGGTCGTAGATGGACCGAACCACCCCCGACTTGGAGAGGGCGTCGTCGTCGAGCGCGAACAGCAGCTGCACCATCAGCGCGATCACCTCACGGGGCGTGTAGTGGTCGCCGGCGGTCTCGTTCGACTTCTCGTTGGCGAACCGGATGAGCTCCTCGAACACGAGTCCCATCTGAATGTTGCTGACCGTGCGGGGGTGGAAGTCGGCCTGCGCGAACTTCTCCGTGACCGCGAACAGCTTGTTCTTCTCGGCCAACTTGTTCAGTGTCTTGTCGAACTCGAACCGGTCGAAGATGTCCCGCACGTTCGGAGAGAATCCGGCCAGATACGAGGCGAGGTTCGCTCGGAGGTCCTGCGGGTCGGCGACGAGCTTCCCGAGGTCGAAGGGGGACGTGTTGTAGAACTCGTGACCTGATGCTTCGGTGAGCGTGACGGTCTGCAGCATCTCGGGGAGCGATTCGATTGCCTTGGCCGTTTGAAGGACGGCGGGCTTTGTGTCGGCCAGTACGGCGTCGAGTCGGCGGAGCACCGTGAACGGGAGAACGACCGACCCGTACTCGGAGGGCTTGAACGGGCCGCGAAGAGACTCGGCGATGTTCCAGATGAAGGCGACGTGATTCACCAAAGGTGGGCACTCCTGATGTGGGGCAACTGACGAGCGGCACCAGTGCCGCGAACGCTCCCATCTTCGTCCATAGGAGCCGACAGGCAAGCATTGCCCGGCTCCCGCGATCGATGGCGCGTTGCCTCGGCGACGACAGGGTCGATCGTGAGGCGTAGGCCTCAGTGACGCTCCGTCAGTAGCTGAGCCAAGTGGTGGGCATCGGCGCAGGATCGCGAGCGGTGGTCCTGCGCGGCCCCTACTAACGCTCGTTCAGGAGGGACGGCCCAGAACCCTTTCGCTCAAATGACCAGGGTGGTCCAACCCATTTGGAGCCCGTCAGCCGACCCCGCTGCCAAACAACGTGTCCACGTGCGTATTTCAGACACGTTGCATGGCAGTTGGACAAGTTAGCTGGCGGACGACAGCTCGCGGCTCGCGGCTCGCGGCTCGCGGCTCGCGGCTCGCGGCTCGCGGCTCGCGAGTTCATCCCACAAATCATCACCGTGATGGTGCTGCGGTCTTGTGCGACGACAGACTGGTCCCGGGTTGTCACAAAGACGAGACAATGTCAGCTGTCAGTAGCTCATCACGAAGACCGTCTAGGTCGCCCCGGCTCTGACCGGCCCGGTGCAGCACCTCGTCGAGGACCGTCGCAACTTCCTGGACCGTGAGAGCTTCCATGTGACGCGTGCCGGACCGACGAAACAAGGGGGACTTCTCTAGCCCGGCCGGCGACGAGATGGCGGCAACTAAGCAGACATGACCGTACTGCCCTGCATTCGCCACCGGCTCTTTCCGGGGCGTAAGGTGGGCGCACCACCTGAGGAAAGCACATGCGGGGCACAATTCGGGCTGCCGGATCACCGGGATCCAAATAGTGTCAGCGGAGGAAGTCGAAACTCGAAGGCCGTCCCCGGGGTCTGTAAGGACATCGCCGACACGCAAAGCCTCCAGGCTCGCGTATGTCAATCCTCCGACTGCTCCGATGAGGAGTAACGCTCGGGCGCGGTCCCTATCTGCTCCCTCGAGAGAGACCTCGATAGCCTCCAGCACAACTTCGAGCGCGCGCACTGCCGGGAAGGACTGACGCTTCGCCTTGCGATCTCGGTAACGGATGATGCTGGAGAGAACGGCAGGCACCGGCGGAGCGGACCTGACCCGCGGAAGGTCTGCTTCCACGTGGATTGCATCGATGACATCGATCCAACTCTTGAGCCGGCCAGCCGAATGAGCGAGTGCGCCTGAGTCATCGACTTCCCGGGACCGATCGAGTAGATAACTTGCAACAACCGGGCCCGAGGCGGGCAAAGAGCTGATCCCGCGCCGTGCACACCACGCTTCAAAATCCGCCCAGGGGTCCGGGGTACGTCGACGTCGAGGCTCGGGGTCGAGGGCGAAGCTCCTGGGTGCTCCAGTGAACGGGACAGACGCCGGCGCGGGTCGGTAGGGGGGGAACCTCATGACGTCAATCCGATCGTCGGGTCATCGTTCGCCTTGCAGATGGTCCGTCTCACTGGAAGAGACCGTCTCCTAGGCGGAGAGACCATCTAGTTGGGACACCGACACGACCAGTCGCCTACTGCGGCATGTCCACGAACCTCGAGAACATCCCGTGGAACGCCACCGTGATCGTGTCCGTCGGCCCGTTGCGGTGCTTCGCCACGATCAGGTCCGCCTCACCCTGCCGCGGGTTGTCCTTCTCGTACGCCGACTCACGGTGCAGCAGGATGACCATGTCGGCGTCCTGCTCGATCGACCCCGACTCACGCAGGTCCGAGATCATCGGCTTCTTGTCCGCACGCTGCTCGGGACCACGGTTCAGCTGCGACAGCGCGATGACCGGCACGCCGAGCTCCTTCGCCATGAGCTTGAGGGCACGCGAGAACTCCGAGACCTCCTGCTGGCGGCTCTCGACCTTCTTGCCCGACGTCATCAGCTGCAGGTAGTCGATGACGACGAGCTTCAGGTTGTGCTGCTGCTTGAGTCGGCGGCACTTCGCCCGGATCTCGACGAGCGTCATGTTGGGGGAGTCGTCGATGAAGAAGGGAGCGTCGTTGATCCGACCGCGGGTCTGCGCGATCGTCGTCCAGTCGCGGGAGTCGACGGTGCCCTTGCGCATGTTCTGCAGCGGCACGCTCGACTCGGCGGACAGCAGGCGCATGGCGATCTCGGCGCGCCCCATCTCGAGCGAGAAGAACGCGGCGGTCTGGTCGTGCTTGAGCGCGGCGGCGCGGCACAGGTCGAGCGCGAGCGTCGACTTGCCGAGTGCGGGTCGAGCGGCGACGATGATGAGCTGCCCGGGGTGGAAGCCGTTCGTCAGGGCGTCGAGGCCGCTGAACCCGGTCGGCACGCCGGTCATCTGCCCGTCGCGGCCCTTCGCGGCCTCGATCTCGTCGATGGCCGCGCCGATGGCGTCGGTCAGGGGGACGTAGTCCTCGGTCTGCACGCCGCCGGCGACGTTGTAGACCTCTGCCTGGGCGCTGTTGACGAGGTCGGTGACCTCACCCTCCGACGCGTAGCCCATCTGCACGATGCGGGTGCCGGCGTCGACCAGGCGGCGGAGCACCGCCTTCTCGGCGACGATGGCCGCGTAGTAGCCGGCGTTCGCGGCGGTCGGCACCATGCTCGTGACGCTGTGCAGGTACTCGGCGCCGCCGGCGCGGGACAGCAGGCCGGTCTTGGTGAGCTCGTCGGTCACGGCGATGACGTCGGTCGGCTCGCCGTGCGAGTAGAGCGACAGGATCGCGTCGAAGATGACCTCGTGCTTGGGGATGTAGAAGTCCACGCCGCGCGCGGTCTCGATCACGTCGGCGACGGCGTCCTTCGACAGCAGCATCCCGCCGATCGTCGACTGCTCCGCCAGCAGGTCGTGCGGCGGGGTCCGGTCCACCCCGCGGTCGGCCAGGTCCTGCGGGGACGGATCGAGATGCGCGATCGACACACGGACTCCCTCTTGTCGGTACTGGCACGGACCGCGGTCCGCACCGGCTGTTCTACCCCGGACGACCGACACCCCTGCTGTCGCCGAGTCGCTGGGCCAAGCTACGGGGACAGAGTTATCCCCAGCAAACGCACCTGTGGATAACTCTGTGGACTGTCTGCGGAACACGCCGGACCGGCGTGTGGACAACTGTGGACGAACATGTGGACAACCACCCGTGGGA
Organism: Curtobacterium sp. ME26; assembly: GCF_903970945.1. NCBI lineage: Bacteria > Bacillati > Actinomycetota > Actinomycetes > Micrococcales > Microbacteriaceae > Curtobacterium > Curtobacterium sp. ME26. The sequence goes on along the minus strand of NZ_CAJCKG010000001.1, from coordinate 11,509 downwards.
ACACATGTTCGACCGCTTGACCTGGGGTTTCCTGTTCCACACGATGTGTGGAAAACCGGGCTTCAAGTGCACCTTGAACCTTGGTGGATCGGCCCCGAGAACTGTGCAGAACCGCTTGACAACAGCGATGGTTGTCCTGGGCGTTCTCGGGCTGCTCCCAGGATCAGCGGACCGCCGCGACCGGTAACCCGCCAGGTCAGACGAGCGACCCGGAGCAGCAGCCCGCCGCCCGGACGAGCGAACCGACGAGGTCAGACGAGCGCGCCCGACTCGGACCCCGCCCGCGTGCCGGCCGGCACCATCGGCACCTGCAGGGTCGACGCCAGCCCCGTACCGAGGTGCACGAACGCCGCTCCCGGCACGATCCGCGACGAGATCGACGACCGCGCGATCCGCACGCCGATCAGGTCCCCGGCCAGGGTGTCCTGCGGCGAGAGCAGGGCACCGCGGCGGTTCTTCTTCGCGTCGACCTGCCACCCGCCGAACCCGGCCGCCAGCCCGGTCGTGTTGCCGCCGAGCAGCATGCCCTGCCGGTTGTCCACGGCCGCCCGACCCCAGTCGCGGAGCCACCGTGCCGCCGAGCAGTCGATCAGGAGCTCCCCGTCGTCGACGACGAGCACCAGGGGCGTCCCGTCCGCCGCCAGGACCGGCTCGAGCTGCTCCTGCGTCACGTCGTCCCCGCTGAACACCGCTCGGACGCCCGGCAGCCCCTCGAGGTCCCGCACCGGCCCCGGCCGCGGCGCGAGCACGACGAGCGACGTCCCACCCACGAGCAGCGACCGCGCCATGGCGGCGAGCATCGTCGACCGTCCGGAGCGCGAGGGCCCCGCGACGACGAACGTGCCGCCACCGGTGGACAGGTCGACGGTCTGCAGCTCCATGTCGTCGCCGCCCACTCCGGTCACGGCGACCATCGGCTGCGACTCCGGCGCGGACGACAGCGCGAGTGCGGCGTCCAGGTCCAGGTCCTTCGGCATCGCGTCGACCCGGAAGGGGCGCGGCGACGGCGGCACTGGCGACGCCGCGCGCAGCTCCTCCGCCAGGTTCCGGACAGCGGTCGTCTGTCCCTGCCCGGAGACGTCGGTGCCGAGGGTCGCGAAGTGCACCTCGGTGCCGGACTCGGCTCGGAACCCTCGACCGGGCGGGATCGACGCGGGCAGCTTCCGGTGGTTGATGCCGGCGAGCGAGTAGTCGAGCCGGTCGGTCAGACGGAGCACGACCTTGTCGTCGGTCAGCGTCGACATCCGCGACGCCAGCAGTGACCGGTCGCCGGACACCACGACGTGGATGCCGGCGGCCGCGCCGTCGCGGAGCATCGACTGCACCGCGTCAGTCAGGGCGCCGCCGTCGACCTCGCCGAGCGAGGTCGTGAAGTTCTCCCACCGGTCGATGAGCACGAGCACGTGCGGCAGGCGTTCGCCCTCGGGCGCGAGCAGCCGCTGCTCGGTGATGTCCGCGGCCGACGCCGCAGCGATGAGGTCGTGCCGACGCGCGGTCTCGCGCGTCAGCCGGTCGATCAGCCGCGTGGCGCGCTCGACCTGCGTGCGCTGGACGACGGCGCCGCAGTGGGGGAGTTGCTGCAGCGACGCGAGCGCCCCGTTCCCGCAGTCGATCGCGTAGAGGTGCAGGTCGGACGACGGGACGGCCCGCGCTGCGGACGCCGCCAGGCTGCGGAGGGCCGACGACCGCCCGGAACCGGGGGCGCCGACGACGAACTGGTGGGTGAAGCGGCTGAGGTCGACCTCCGCGGCGCGCTGCTCCTGCGTGTCCGGCAGGTCCTCGAGACCGACCGCGAAGCGCAGCCCATCCTCGGAGGACGCCACCGCACGACGCGTCCCGACGGCGGCCGACGCCACCTCGGCGAGCGGCAGCAGCTCGGGCAGCGGCGGCAGCCACGGACTGTGCACCCGCCCGATGCCGAGGCGGTCGCGGGCGTCGCCCATCGCCTGCACCAGCACCGACAGGTCGGTCGCGGCGGTCGCGCTGTCGCTGCGCGACGGGCGGGCGGGCGGTGCGGTGGCGAAGTCGCGCCAGTCGAGCACGCGGACGAACGGGAGGCCCGTGGCCGGGTCCTCCTCACCGGCCCACCGACCGCCGACGCGCGCCGACTGGAACGGCACGACCGACGAGTGCCCCAGGCGCGCGTACGCGCGCCCCGGCACGCTCTTCGGGATGCGCGCGGCGTCCGCGACGTCGATGACGTCGGTGCTCTCGCCCGAGTCGGTCATGCGCAGCGCGACGCGCAGGTTCGTGTTCGCGCGGATGTCCGGTCCGACGACCCCGCCGGGCCGCTGGGTCGCCAGGATCAGGTGCACGCCGAGCGACCGGCCCCGCTGGGCGATGCCGATGAGGCCCGTGACGAAGTCCGGCAGCTCGGTGACCATCGCCGCGAACTCGTCGATGACGAGCACGAGCCGCGGCATCTGCTCGCCGGCACCGCCCCGGGCGAGGTGCGCCTCGTGGTCCTCGATGTCCTTCGCGCCGGACGCCGCCAGGATGTGCTCGCGGCGGGTGAGCTCCGCGCGGAGCGACCGCAGCGCCCGCTCGACCAGGTGCTGGTCGAGGTCGGTGACGAGCCCGACGGTGTGCGGCAGGTCCGACGCGACGCTGAAGGCCGCACCGCCCTTGTAGTCGACGAGCACGAACGTCATCCGGTCCGGGCGGTTCCGGAGCGCGAGCGACGCCACGAGGGTCTGCAGGAACTCGGACTTGCCCGAGCCCGTGGTGCCGGCGACGAGCCCGTGCGGACCGTCCTTCACCAGGTCGAGCTCGAACGCGCCGTCGATCCCGACGCCCACGACCGCGGCCGTGCTCGTGCCGGACCCGGCCCACCGCTCGGCGACCGCCGCGCCGTCCGGCTGCGGCAGGTCCACGACGTCGAGCAGCCGCGCTGCGTCGGGCACCAGTCCGTCGCCGTCCGATCCGCTGGTGTCGCGCAGCGGCGAGGTCCCGCGCGCCACGTCGTCGAACCAGTCGTCCCCGACCCGGTCCGCGAGCACGAGCTCGACCGGGGCGGCGAGCTGCCGGCGGAGCACGAGCTGCGTCGGGCTCCGGTGCGCCACGGTCGCGACGCACTCCTCGGGGAGCTGCCACTCCTCCTCGTCGATGCACACGAGGCGGATGCCGCACGCGGGCCCGTCGCGGAGCAGCCCGACGACGCCGGGCATCGCGCGGAGCCGACGTGCGCCGTCGAGCACGACGACGATCTCGGGGGAGAACCGCGACCGGTTCATGCCGTTCTTCTGCCGCTCGGCCCGGCGCTCGGCGAGCACCTGGGTCAGCTCGGCCAGGCGGCGACCGATCGTCTCGCCGTCGGCACCGATGAGCGCGAGCGCCTCCTGCCCACCGGTCGGCCGGAGGTGGGGGAGCCAGAGCGTCCACGCCCACGCCGGCACGTGCTGCTGCGCCGTGAGCACGACGAACTGCACCTCGCGCGGGCTCTGCGTCACCGCGAGCTGCCCGAGCACCCACCGCCCGAGCTCCCGTGGGGACTCCCCGGCCCCGGCGATGCCGAGCACACCGACCTCGGCGAGGGGCACCGTGACGGGCACCCCGCGGGTCGTGCGCGGTTCGTGCGCCAGTCCGTCCAGGTCGCGGTCGTCGACGACCGTCACGCTCGACGGCAGGTCGCCGGTGCCGATCCGCACGTGCAGGTGGTCGCCGTCCGAGGGCCGACGCTCCCACAGCCGTCGCCCGGGGGTCGTCGCGACGACCCGCAGCGACGCGGCGTCGAGCGACGAGGTCCGCCGCTGGTCCCGCTCGTCGAGCACGGCCTGCTCGATCGCCGCCTCGAGCGCCGCGACCCGTTCCCGGTGCTCGGCGAGCTGCTTGCGGTGGCTCTTCTTGCCGGTGCGTCGCGAGCTGATGGTCTGTCCGATGACCATCATCGGCGTCATCGCCGCGAAGAGCAGGTAGAACGGCGAGTGGAAGACCGTCGCCATCACGATGCCGAACATCGCCGGCACGAACACCATGATCCACGGGATGGCCGAGCGCTGCGGGGCGACCGGCGGCTTCGGGATCCGGAAGTCGGTCTTCAGGAACGGCGGGAGCAGCCGCGGCGGCCGGTTGAAGTCGAGCTGCCCGGAGTCCGGCGGCCGGAGCAGCATCCGGTCGACCACCTCGACCGGGCGCACGCTGAGCACCGTGTCGCCGAACCGCACCAAAGCCCCGGGCGGCCAGGCGGTCCACGCGTCGGTGACGGGCTCGTCCTCGAGTGCCGGCACCGGCTCGTCCGCCGGACGCGCACCGTCGTCCTCGGCCGGGGCGAGGCGGACCGTCACCGACCCGTCGAACGCGGTGCGTGCCTCCAGGCCGGGTCGTCCGTCGGCGTCGGCGTCGGCTCCGACCGCGGCCGCGCCGTCGTCCGCCAGCGCGATCCGGACCGTGCCCGGCGACAGCCGGCGCACGCGGCCGGCGTCGACCCCGCCCACCACGAGCAGGTGCACGACACCGTGCTCGGGCTCCGGGCGCACCGCGCCGCCCACGTGCAGGACCGCGCCGTCGACCAGTCCGCTGCGCTCGAACGGGACGTCCCCGTCCGGCGCGTCGGCGGGCATCGGCGCACCGCCGGTCCGGCGGACGAGCGCGTCGACCACCGTCCGCATCGGCGTCCGCCCCGCGGCGTCGACGAGGACGTCCGAGGTGTCACCCGTGCCGTCGTCGACGACGGTGACGACGACCCGCATCAGGCCTCCGCCGGCACGTCGTCGCGCTGCGTCGTGTCGGCTCCCGCGGCCGGGTCGACCGGGACCGACCGGCCGAGGCCGGCCCACTGCAGCGTGCCGAGGACGTCGGAGACGTGCGTGCCGTCGCGTCGCGCCTCGATCGTCCAGCGGGCGAGCGGGTGCGGAGCCACCGCGATGCAGGCCCACCGGCCGCCCGGCCGTTCGAGCAGTCGGGCGAGTTCCCGGCCGTCCTCGCCGGAGGGCACCCGCGACACGACCAGGAGGCCCGGGGTCGCGTCCGCCGTGACCGCCGCGATCGCGTCGCGCACCGACACCGCCGTGCCCGCCCGGGTGCCCGTGCCGACGCCGAGCACGGTGGTGCCGACCGCCCAGGGGGCGGTCTGCACCTGCTCGACCAGGCGCACCAGCAGGGCCTCGCGGGCGGCCGGTTCGCCGCGGAGGGCGAGGATCCCGCCCACGCGGCGCAGGTCGACCAGCACGGTGTCGTCCCGGTCCGTGCCGAACGACACGACCGTCGCGAACTCGACCGGCGCGCCACCCGCGAGCGGCACCGCCTGGAGCGCCCACGTCGGGGCGGACCACGTGCGGCCGTCGGGCGTCGCCGTCCACGGCGCGGGCGGGGCGATCGTCGGCGAGGCGACGTCGATGCGGACGGTGGTCCCGATCGTGATGCGCACCGCGCCCGGGAACAGCACGTTCGCGGCGGCGCACGAGGCGTCCACCGCGCGCAGGACCCGGTCGACCGCCCACGCGGCCGCGGGGTCGCGACGCACCTGGTCGGCCCAGGCCAGGGCGTCCGTCGAGGTCCGGCGGCGGAGCGCGACGATCGTCGGGACCACGAGGGCCAGGGTGGCGAGGAGCACCACGACCGACATGGTCACCAGCAGGTGCGACTCCGGCGTCAGGAAGGACCAGGTCATGCGCGCGCCTCGGCGATCTCGGTGATCCGGCGCTCGAGCGGGGTCGGCTCGGCACCGGGGACGTCGGTCCAGCGGAAGGTGGTCATCACGGCGTCGAACAGCATCACCAGGGCATCGGTGAGCCGGTCGGCTGCCTCCGGGTCCTCCGGGTCCGTCCGGCTGATCGCCGAGAAGGACATGAGCACCCAGCGTCCGGGACGGTGGGGGACCGGGATCGTGTAGGTCACCTGGCGGTCGTCGACGACGGGCAGGTCGTCACCGATGCCGGGCAGCTCGGTCGCGACGTCGGCACGGCGGACGGTCTGCTCGGTGCGGGCCGCGATCCCGCCGTCGACCTCGCGCAGGCCCGTGTCGTCGGGGTCGCGCCGGGTCGGCAGGGCGTCGGCGAGCAGCTGGGCGATGACCTGCTCGGGCGCCTCCTCGCTCTCGTCGTCGACCTCGCACTCGATGATCGACACCGGCGGGGTGTACCCGTCGACCGGCTGGACCGGCATGTAGACGGCGGTCGCGCCGCTGTCGCCGGCCTCGACGACCGCGGACGTCAGGCGCTTGCGCATCTCCTGCCGGAGCGGCTCGGCCCGGTCGCGCGGCAGGTCGTCCGGCAGGGCGCGGGCGATCACAGCCCGGACGGTCTCGCCGAGCTCGGCGCGCTGGTCCTCGCCGGCCGGCAGGCGTGCCCACCCAGGCGGGACGACGACCAGGAACGATGCGGTGGGTCCGGTCATGCGTGCACCTCGTTCTCGACGGCTGCCAGGAGTTCGACGACGACCGGTGCGAACACCGGGACGAGCGCCAGGTCGGTCGTCCGCCACCGCACGTGGGTGTCGACCCCGTCCGCGCGGCGCACGGCGGTGACCGTGGCCCAGATCGCCCCGGCGTCGTCGAGGTCGTAGCGGATCACGACGGGGCCCTCGCCGCCGACGTGCTCCGGTAGCTCGTCCACCGACGGGGGCTCGACCGGCAGGCCGCCGGTCGCCCCGGCCAGGTCGAGCAGCTCGGCGGTGCCGCCCTCGGACGGTCCGACGGTCACGACGACCGGCAGCGGCCAGTTGCCGGGCACCACGAGCGAGGCGACCAGGCGCTGCGCCGGGCCGAGTGCCGCGCGGTGCTCCAGCAGCGTCGCGAGGGCACCCGGCCCGTCGAGCTCCGCGGCGGACGGCCGTCCGTCCTCGCGGTCCAGCCGTGCCACGGCGTCGAAGAGCTCGAGCGTCTCGGCCCGCCAGGCCGGGTCGGCCTCGTCCGGGTGCGGGACGAGGAGCCAGGTGGCGCCGTCGGTGGTGATGCTCGACGAGACGGTGGCGGTCGTCATGGTGGTCCTCCGGTCGGTTCAGCGCTGCGCGGCGGGCACGGTCGGCAGGTCGGTCACCGGGTGCTTGTGCTCGGCCACCCAGTCCGACCACGGGCGGGACTGGTCCGCACCGATGCCGATCGGACCGATCACCAGGCCGGCGATCGCGTTGCCCTTGCCCCAGGCGCTCATGAAGCCGTTCGCGCCGGCGTGGTACCACGGTGCCGCGGTGACACCCGACCGGAGCCGGTTCAGCTTCTCGAAGTCATGCAAGCGGTCGCGGGTGAACTGGAAGTCGACACCACCCAAACGCTCGCCCCAGTCCTTGAGACCACCACGGGTACCGACCTCGGTCCAGAACTGCTTCTTCACGAGCTTCGCGTCGTTCGCGATCACCTTGTGGATCTTCGTGACGTTCCACCAGTTCGGGTTGTCGGCGAACTTCGCCGCGAACGACGCCTCGGTCCCGATCCACTCCACGTCGACGGCGTCACGACGACCTCGGGCCCGTTCCAGTGCCCGCGTCGCCTTGCTGATCTGTGCCTGCAGCCCGTCGAGCTGCTTCGTGATCGTCTGCGTCTGCGCCGACGACATCGGCCGGGCCAGCCGCCGGTCGAGACTCGCGCGGTCCCGCTTCAGCGCCTGCAGCTGGTCCTTCCGGACGCCGACGGCCTCGTGCGCCTTCTTGCTCGCCCCGGCGAACTTCGAGGTCATCGCACCCTTGGTGGCCTTGATCCCGTTGCTCACCGCGGTCGAGGTGACCTTCGTGATCGCGGTCCCGAGCCCGAGCGTCAGGACGCCGACGACGGCCATCACGAGGTCGAAGACGTTGCCCTCGCCCATCGCGAACGTGGCCGCCTGCGCGATCAGGGTCATCCCCGCGGAGATCGCCCCGAGGATCGCCCCGATGCCGAGGCCCGGGATGAGGAACGCGAACACCGCCAGGACGATGCCGATGATCGTCAGGATCTTGATGAGCATGTGGATGAACTTGTACCAACCGGAGTCGTGCAGCCCGTCGCCCCACGCACCGCGCATGGTGCTCGCGGCCCGCTGACCCGCCGAGGTCAGCTGGTCGCGGGCGTCCTGCAGCTTCCGCTTCGCCGCCGCGACCGCGCCCTCGGCACCGGAGATCCGCTCGGCGCGCTTCTGACTGTCCGAGGTGTCCTCGGGGGTCGGCTCCGTGCCGGCCTGCTTGGCCGCGGCGACCGGGTCGGCCAGCCCCTGCGCCGAACCGAGGTCGCCCTTCGCGGCGATCGCGTCCTGCAGTGCCTGCCAGGAGGTGCCCATCACGGTGCCCGCCGACCGGTCGGCTTCGTCACCGACCGCGTTCGCGAACCCCTGCAGCGCCTCGCCGGCGGCCCGGTAGCGTCCGGTCATCTGCTTGAGGGAGCCCGACACGTCCTTCGCCCGCTTGCGGATGCCGTCGACGGACTCGCCCTTGCCGACGCCCTCGTCGCCGCTGCCGACCTTGTCGAGCGTGGCGGCCGTGGTCTCCATCTGCTCCGCCATGTCGCGGTAGAAGGCCGCGAGCTCGAGCACCTTCGCGGGCTGCGTCGCGATCGGGTCGCCGGCCTCGTCGAGCGCGGCCCAGTCGCCTGCGCGGCCCGCCATCAGGCCGTCTCCTCGTGCGACTGCAGACCGTCCTTCAGCTGCTGCTGCAGGTCGGTCCAGGTCTCGATCGAGTTCTGCAGGTTCTTGTCGAGCTTGTCGACGTTCTTGCGGATCTTCTCGCGGTGGAGCTTCCAGTCGCCGCTGAAGTCCGAGAAGGCGTCCTGCAGGTGGGACTCGCCGAAGACGCCGTGGTACTGGCCGTCGTCGGACTTCTGGTGTTCGAGCTCGTCGTTGATGGCGTGCACCTTCGCAGCGCTGTCACTGAGCTCCTGGCTGATCACGAGGTCAGGCACGGGTACCTCCGGGGGAGACGGGGATCGGGAACGGGAACGCCCCGGTCGACGTCGCTGACGGGAGCGTCGACCGGGGCGCAGGACGCGCTACTTGATGGCGTTCGCGAGTTCCTGGTCGGTCTGCTGCAGCGCCTCGGCTGCCTTGTTCAGGTACATCGACATGCCCTCGAGCCCCTCGATGGTCTTCGTCGCACCGTCGTTGAACTCCTGGTACGAGCTGCCGAACGCCACCGAGGACTGGTCGGTCACGTACCCACCGGAGATGAGCGAGTCCACCAGGGCCTTCAGCTCACGCAGCTTCGAGGTGATGTCCTGCTCACCGTTCACGAGGCGGGTCGCGGCGTCCTGCATCTCGCCGTAGGTCACGTTCAAGTTGGGCATGGCCTGCTCCTGTCGTTCGTCGCGCCCCCCGGTCGAGGGACACCGGGAACGTTATTCCAGAGCGGAACGATCTCGGGGGGTACATTTCTCGACGCGGTCCAGTCCGACGTCTGCACAGTGATGTGCACATTCCAGAACATCGGCGTCGTGGCACGGCCGATCCCGAGCGGTATTCACATGCCACCGCGCGGTGGAGACCGACGGGTATCGGCGTGTCGCGGTGCGGGAATCGGCCCGGTGTCCCCCGGAAGACGGACCGGTTCCCGGACGCACACGGCGCTCACGGCGTGGTGAGCGCTCCCGTCGCGTCCTTGTAGCCCGGCACGCGCTCCTGGTCCGTGCCCCACCCGGTCGGCTTGATGCCCTGCCCGTAGGCGAAGGTGTTCGCCCAGCTGGCGATGACGCGCCCGCCGGACGCCCAGGAGTGCCACGTCGGCGACGCGGCGATCGCGACGCCGTACTTCGACCACATCTCCTTCTGCATCTTCGTCATCTCGATCTGCCGGTCGACGCTGAGCAGCCGTTCCCACTGCCATCCCTTGCCGCCCTTGCCGAAGACGTCGGCGATCTTCGCCTTGTCCTCGTTCCACAGGGCCTTGCCCGGGTGCCACCAGTTCGGCTTCTCCTTGAAGCCGTCGACCACGTTCTTCGTCCTGGCCAGGTCGAGCTTGCCCTCGGCCGCGGTGATGTCCTTCCTGATCGTCGCCAGGCTCTCGCGCGCGTTCTTGAAGGCCGAGAAGTCCTTCGCGCCGAGCGCCTCGTCGATCTTCAGGTCGCGAGCACGCTGCAGCCCCTGGAGCTTGGACAGGGTGTCCTTCTGCAGACCGACCGTGCCCTTCGCCAGGCCGGCCGTCTTGAGCGTCGACACCGCCTTCGTCAGGGCCCCGCCGACCCCGACCAGCACGAGCCCCACCGCCGAGGTGATGACGTCGAGCCACGAGCCCTCGCCCATGGCCGCGAGCGTGATGTTCGCGACGAGGGTCACCGACGCCGCGACGGCCGCCATGAAGGTCAGGATCCCGACCCCCGGGATGAGGATCGCGAGCGCCGCGAGGGCGATGCCGATGTAGGTGAAGATCTTGACGAGGATCTTCAGCAGCTTCGAGAAGAACGCCTTGATCTTGTCGCCGAGGGTGTCGTGCAGGCCGTCGTCCCAGGCCGCACGGATGGTCGATGCCGCCTGGCGTCCGGCACCGTTCAGGGTGTCGACGGCCCGTCGGAGCTTCGCGGTCGCGGCGTCGGCTCCCGCGCGGGCGTCGTCCGTCGCGCGGTGCTTCGCGTCGACGGCCCCCTGCTCGTCGGCGGTCAACGGCGGGGCGTCCTGCGCCCGACCCTGCGACGGGTCCGCCATGCTCGCGGCGCGCGATCCCGCTGCCGATGCGTCCTCCGCCTCGCGCAGCGCCGCCGCGGACTCGTCGAGTGCGGTCTCGAGCGACGGCAGGTACCCGGTCAGGGCGTCACGGATGGCGTCGTAGCGGCCGGACATCTTCTGCAGCGACGACGCGACCTCGCCGCTCTTCTTCCGGACCGCGTCGGCGGACTCGCCCTTGAACTGCGACTGGTCGCCCTCGCCGATGCGCTTCAGCACGTCGGCCTCGCTCCGGATCTCGTCCGCGATGGAGCGGTAGTAGTCGACGAGCTCGTGCACGACCTGCGTGTCGGCGACGATCGGGTCCGAGGCCTCGCCGACGAGCGCCCAGTTCCCTCCGCGGGCGGGCATCAGGCGGCCGCCCCGTCGGTCGGGTGCGACTCGGTCGTGAGCTTGTCGTGCAGGTCCTGCTCGAGGGCCGACCAGTGCTCGACGGACTTCTGCATCTTGTCGTGCAGGTCCTTCACGGCGCCCTTCATCTTGTTGCGGTGGATCTTCCAGTCGCCGGAGAAGTCGTGCATCGCCTTCTGCACGTCGTGCTGCCCGTAGACCTCGGTCAGGGCGCGGTCGTCCGACTTCTGGTGCTCGAGCTCGTCCGAGATGTGCTGCAACTTGGTGGCCGAGTCCTCGAGGACGGCCTTGGTGATGATGAGGTCTGCCATGGGTGCTCCCGATCGCTGCCCGTCCGGTGGTCCGGTGGAAGGTGGGACGGGCGGCCCGCGAGGGGGCCGCCCGTCGTCCGGAGCGGTCGGGGACCGACCGCCCAGTGTCCCGCGCTACTTGATGGCGTTCGCGAGTTCCTGGTCGGTCTGCTGCAGCGCCTCGGCCGCCTTGTTGAGGTACATCGACATGCCCTCGAGACCCTCGATGGTCTTCGTCGCGCCGTCGTTGAACTCCTGGTACGAGCTGCCGAACGCGCAGATCGGAAAGGCGTCGTGTAGGGAAAGAGGGGTCAG